>NZ_VHIK01000040.1:0-80746 GCF_006680105.1 Bacillus sp. B4EP4a | reverse complement strand
GAATAAAAAATGATATATTTTCTTAGGTTTTATAATATACATATAAGTTTGTAGGTATCAGCTTTAAGTGTTTTTAGAGCACCTGTAATCACGAACTTGCTGCACATCTTTTTATTTATCGATTTTCCTGTTTACAAAAAGGGACGATTAAATTTACTTAAGGTGGCATGATGAAATAATTAGAATTATTCTCATTGGCTTTATTATAATTATTTTGTTAAAATAAACTAATATTTACGAGTTCAAGTTACCTTGGCGAACAATCGGAATGGATATTTTTTGAGAGGTTTCAGGAATAATTCATTCTTTTTTCAGGAATCATAGTCTGGAAATCAAAAAAATTCCATTTATTTTAAAAAAATTCCGAAAATTTCGTCTTAAAGGCTTGAACTATGATTCCTGATAGGAGTAAACTAATTAAAGATAGATTTTATGGAAGTGAAATCTTGTAAATTTAATCAACAAGGGGTTTTGGTAATGAAGGAACATGACATGCAAATCACGCTTAGTACAACAAAGAAAGAAAAACCACAGGCGGACCAGCTTGAGTTCGGTAAGCAGTTTACCGATCATATGTTTATAATGGATTACACACAAGGGCAAGGGTGGCATGATCCAAGAATTGTTCCTTATCAACCGCTCTCATTAGAGCCTTCAGCTATGATTTTTCACTATGGCCAATCCGTTTTTGAAGGATTGAAAGCATATGCAACACCTGAGGATGAAATTATCTTATTCCGTCCGGAAAAGAATTTCCAACGCTTAAATAGTTCAAATAGCCGATTATGCATACCGGATATCGATGTTGATTTTGCGTTGAAGGCCTTAAAGACTTTAATTAGCGTTGATAAGGATTGGGTTCCCCAGGCAGAAGGGACATCCTTATATATCAGGCCATTTATTATAGCTACTGAGCCATATCTAGGAGTATCTCCATCGGATAAATATCAGTTCATCATCATCATGTCACCAGTGGGCTCGTATTATAAAGAAGGTATTCATCCAGTTAAAATTGCAGTGGAGTCAGCTTTCACACGTGCAGTTAATGGAGGTACGGGTGAAGCCAAAACGGGCGGTAATTATGCATCGAGCCTGAAAGCCCAAGAAGTATCCGAAAAGATGGGTTATGCCCAAGTTCTTTGGTTAGACGGAGTAGAGAAAAAGTATATAGAAGAAGTTGGAAGCATGAATGTTTTCTTCAAAATTAATGGTGAAATCATCACTCCTGCTTTAAATGGAAGTATCCTTCCGGGTATTACTCGTGATTCCATTATCGAATTGCTGAAACATTGGGGTCTTCCCGTGTCGGAAAGACGCATTTCGATGGAGGAAGTCCATGAAGCCTATAAATTAGGTCAATTGGAAGAGGCCTTTGGAACGGGTACAGCCGCGGTCATATCACCAATTGGTGAATTTTTGTGGAATGGTGAAGAAATGATTGTTCAAAGCGGGGAAACTGGAGAACTTTCTAGAAAGCTTTATGATACACTGACAGGTGTGCAAACAGGTAAAGTCGCAGACGAGTTGAACTGGACTGCGAAAGTTGAAGAAAAAGTGACTCAATGATACTTAAACAAAAAAAACCTTCTTAGAAGGTTTTTTTTGTTTTCACATAATCATTTTGTGTCTTATGGCAACCGCGACGGCCTCTGTCCGATGATTCACTCCCAATTTCCTGATAGCAGAAGAAATATGATCTCTGACGGTAAATTCACTAACGCTCATTTTTGGTGCCATTTGCTTTAATCCCATTCCATTGGCTAAATATTGAAGGACCTCCACTTCACGTTTGCTTAGAAGGTAAGTGGGAGGGGCGGAATCCATTGTTGAACCGAAAGCCAGTTTTAAGTAATGGGAAAGCTTCATTAAATCATTCTTGGTAATTGGCTCGTTGGCGTGAATGGGGTCGACCAAAACTAAACCGATGGCCAAGTCATTCACAATTATCGGAATGATTGCCAATGATGAGATGGAAAATCTTTTAACGTATTTTGCAGGGATGGAGGATTTTGCATGCTGGATGGTTAAGAATATGGGTTCGTTATGGATGACTGCTTGGTGGATGGGGTATATATCATGAATATTTTCTCTAACATTATGTAATGAAAAGGTATCTTCACTTGTACATGCACATATTCCTTCACCCATTCCCGTTAAACATGAGTAACTGAATAAAGATGCTCGTTGAAATGAAAAAAAATCCACACAGCCCTTTACGATCATTTGTGATTTATTTGCCATATCTTTTTGTTGGGAAATCTTTTTTACATGATTCAACAGAGTTTCCTCAAGCATTCGACTTTATTCCTCCCTACATTTTCAGTGCTAGGATAAATTCTACTAATATCTTACAATATAATGAAAACTCTTACAAATTAAAAAAATCCAGAGATTCAAAAGTTCATAATTTCAAGGAGGCATTACCATGAAAAGAATGAATTTAACGACCACCAGCAGGAGTTTTAGAGAAGGTTCCCTACCATTTAAACTTTATCAAAAGGCTAAGAAATTCGGAATATGGAATCCTCGTGACATTGATTTTAGCCAGGATAAAGAAGATTGGAAGTCATTTACTGATATTGAAAGGCAAGTGTTATTAAGGATCATTTCCCTTTTTCAGGGCGGAGAAGAAGCGGTGACTTTGGATTTGCTGCCGCTCATTATGACGATAGCCAAGGAAGGCAGGATCGAAGAAGAAATGTACTTAACGACATTCCTTTTCGAGGAAGCGAAGCATATGGAGTTCTTTCGTTATACGTTAGATCAAATAGGTGAAACGGGTGATTTGACGGTTTATCACTCAGACACTTATAAATCGATTTTTTATGAAATATTGCCTGAAGCGATGGAGAGACTTTTATCCGATCAATCCCCTGAAGCATTGGCGGAAGCAGCCACTGTTTATAATATGTTTACTGAGGGTGTACTTGCAGAAACTGGATATTTCGGGTTTTATCAGACTCTCGAAGCTAATAAAATGATGCCAGGTTTATTAAAAGGCGTGGGTCTGTTGAAGAAGGATGAATCACGCCATATTGCTTATGGGACCTTCCTGCTGCAGAGAATCATCAGTGAACATCCACATATCTTTAAACAGGTTGAAAAGAGAATGGAGGAACTTTCACCACTGGCCATCGCGTTAAATACGGAGGGATATGATCGGTTCGGAAATCCATTTGATAATGACCAACAAGCTATATTGAATTTTACCATGAAACAATTATCAGTGCGGATGGAGATTTTAGCCAGGGCAAAAGGAAAGGGGATTGAAGAGATCTATCAAACTAACGAAAAGGAATATGGGGTTTTGTAAAGCCAATAAAAGAGACAAGCTTAGTGTCCATTTTACATTTGCTAATGACTGGCCATCAGAAACTTGGTAGCAGGGCATGAACAATTCTTAATTGCGAATATAGACTAATATATCTGAGGTGAAATTTTATGATGGTAAATGCTCATTCGAATTTTTGGTTAAGGTCTTCAGTTTACAGTGGCACTAACACTCGTTCACTCATTCCGGACCTATTCAATGGTCTCGGGGCCAAAAGGATTCTACTCGTGAGTGATGCCGGGTTGGAAAATGCAGGTGTCGTTAAAAAGGTTGCCGAAACTTTTGAGCAACAGAAATTAGGTGCCAGAGTTGAAATAGTTGGACAGTTTCTGGATGTTACACAAGACGCTGCTAGTGAATGTGTAAACGCAGCATTGAAATATGCACGCGAAGTGAATGCCGATGCCATACTTGCCATTGGTGGAGGGAGTGTCATTGATACAGCAAAAGCATTGAAATTCGGATTATATAAAGGAATTACGGATATAAATGATTCGATACCAAGCGGTAATCTGTATGAGGGTTTTCCAAAAGCCCAATCCATGAATATCCCGCATATTTCCGTAGCCACAACAGCAGGGACCGGTTCTGAAGTATCCCCGATCGCGGTCATATACAATGAACATAAAAAAGTCAAAATGAATATATACAATGTTTTTTTAAGTTCGGATGTTGCCATTCTAGATCCCGAATTAACAGTCGGACTGCCGTCTGACATTACGGCGTTTACTGGTGCAGATGCATTGACACATGCAATTGAAGCGATCGTTTCACCTGCAGCGACATCAATAACCGATGCATATGCATATCAGGCCATTCGAGTTATTGAAAGAAACTTACCGAGGGCAGTAAAGGACGGAACGAACATTGAGGCCAGAATGGAAATGCTGCATGGAAGCATGATGGGAATCACTGCATTTTGTAGTGCACTGAATGCGATTCCGGTTCATAACTTTGCCCATGCATATGGGGCGTTATTCCGTATTCCGCACGGATTGGCCAATGCCGTGTTATTACCGGTCGTCATGGAATCAACCTCGGATTTATATCTTCCAAAGGCCCATTTGATAGCCGAAGCCTTTAGTGTGAAAATACATGATGAAGATTCAAAAGGGATCTTAGCGAAAGTGATAGAAAAGCTCCGCATTTTTCTATCTGAACTTGGGCTGCCCTCCGATTTCAGCGCATATGGAATTAACCAGTCAGATATGGGAAGAATTCTTAAAGCAGTAATGACGGATCCAGCTGCCACTAATTACCCGATGTCAGAGGAATTAATAATGTCAGTAGTTTCAAGAGTTTCAAGAGTTTCACCCGTGAGAATTAATTAATATTAAAAAAAGCCAGCCCATAAAGGTTGGCTTTTTTGCGTTGTGTAATAATTGCCATATGTTAAGTCCCAAAATTTTTCGTTCAGTCAGTTCGTTTCGATATATGATCTTTTAAAGGAGCAACCCCAACCGGAATCGACTCTTGTTAATGTTTTTTTCCTAAGTTCTCCTGTGCCATCTTTATAAGTTCCTTGACCATTCCTCCGCCTAACTTTCCGCCTATTTTTCCATTTTGCTTGGATGTCAGTTCACCGTTATAATCTTTTTTCAGGGGTACGCCCATTTCTTTTGCTACTTCAAACTTTGCTTCTTCGGGATTGTTTGTACCAGCAACTTTGGCTTTTAAATCATCGAGTCCTTTTCGCGCTTCAGATACTAAAATTTTCCTTCTCCTTGCCAATTTGCATCACTCCTATTTTTTTCTTAGGTTATCCTAATGTAAAGAAAATGATTAATATGCAGATCGAAAGTTTTTTAATTGGAATCCCGAAGAATCGGGAGGCAGTCATATACTCTTAAATAAAGAAGTAAATATATAGGATGCGATTGATTGAGTTTATTTGCAGTCCGAAGAAGTTTTAGTTTATTTAAAGCGGGTAACATATAATAAAATGATTTAAGGAGAAAAATAATGCTGACTGCTAATTCAAGTTTGTTAACAAAAGAAGATATGACAAACCCCGATCGAGTGCCACAATGGTTAATTAAGGAATATCAAACATTCCATAATACAGTGACCGATAAATCCTTTCCTTGTTATTTTGGTATGAAAGCTGAAAATAAAGGGGAACTTCGTTATGCTTATATCACACAGGAAGATTGGTCCAATCTCCCAAAAGCAGTGGAAAGCTTTCTTGATTTATTTCAGGAACCACCATATATCAGGCATGGCCTTTTTGTCTTTATGGAGCCTGAATCGATAGAGGGTGATATAGAAATTTACCGTAAAAGGTTTTGGGATATCCTGCAATACCTGCATAAAGCGGATAAAAAACCTTGGCCAATCGAAAAGCCGAAAGATCCCGAGCATTATTTATGGGACTATCATTTTGCAGGGCAACCAATCTTTGTCTTTGGTAATGCACCTGCTTATAAACAGCGTAAAACCCGAGATTTAGGAAATAGCCTTGTACTTGGATTCCAACCCCGGATGATTTTTGAAGGCCTGGAAGGAACGGAAAAAGGCGGAATCATGTCGCGTGAAAAGGTTCGGGAACGAGTGGAGAAATGGGATAACCTTCCTAAACATCCTGATATCAGTCACTTTGGAGATGTAAATCATAATGAATGGAAACAATTTTTCATAGGGGATGATATAGAACCGATAAAAGGTAAGTGTCCCTTCCATCATAAAGAGTTAACTTAACCGAGAGCAAATTGCTCTCGGTTTTTTCGCATCTTAATTAGAAGGCATAAGGGATAAAAACTCAAGGAGTGGAAATTACGTAAAATGTACATTTGAAAATAAAAAACATATCTCTTGCCTTATTGGATTTTCAGTTTTATAATGTGAAAGTAGCAATTGCAGTTAATTCGAGATATATGGATTAAATGCTATTTTTTAAAAAACATACAAAATTAACAATTGGGGGAACTAAAATGTCTAAAGTATTATTTGTTAAATCAAATGACCGCCCTGCGGATCAAGCTATTAGTGTCAAAATGTATGAAACGTTTTTGAACACATATAAGGAAGCAAATAGTAACGATGAAATAACTGAATTGGATTTATTTAAACTGAACTTACCTTACTACGGAAATACAGCAATTACTGCCCTATATAAACGCAGCCAAGGTATGGAATTGACTGAAGAGGAAGTGAAGATTGCCGATATCGTGCAACAATACTTGAATCAATTCCTTGCTGCCGATAAAGTAGTATTTGCCTTCCCGCTATGGAATGCAACGGTTCCGGCACCATTGGTCACTTATATTTCTTATCTTGCTCAAGCGGGAACAACATTCAAATATACAGCTGAAGGCCCAGTCGGCTTAGCTGGAGGTAAAAAAGTGGCATTACTTAATGCACGCGGATCCGATTATGCATTGCCTGGAATGGATGCTGGCGAAATGGCAGAGAAATACGTAACGATGAATTTAAACTTATGGGGCATAACAAACCCAGAAACAGTTGTAATCGAGGGACATAATCAATACCCAGATCGCTCACAGGATATCGTTGCAGAAGGATTGGCGAAAGTTGCTGAAACTGCAGCAAAATTCTAATTACAAAAGCGGAAACCAGTATGTATTTTTAGCATACTGGTTTTTCTATGCAGATTTTTCTGAAAGTCGATTATAATAAAGAGTAAGACTATAAGCATGAAAGGAAGTGCAGACAATATGCAAACGTTTAAATCACGTGACGAAATAAAAATAGAAGAAACATGGAACTTAAAGGATATTTACGATGATCAGTCTAATTGGGAAAAAGATTATCAAGAAGTCCTGAAGATGACAGAAAAATTAAAAACTTACGATGGACATATTCAGTCGGCTCAAGATTTGTTCGAGTATTTACGATTAAGTGAGGAACTTGGGTACATTTATAACAAGCTATATGTTTTTGCCATGCTGCAAGCGGATTTGGATACACGGGTAACCACATCACAAGCATTACTGGATCGGGCTGGTAAGTTAGGGCAGAAAATAAGTAATGCTTCTGCATTTTTCATGCCGTTTCTTTTGAGCCTGGAAGAACAAACATTAAAAGGGTACATAAAAGAAATCGAGGGTTTGAAATATTTTGAGGAGGATCTTCTGGATTCCTTCCGCTATAAAGCCCATGTGTTAACGAAAGAACAAGAAGAGGTGCTTTCCCAAATAGGCGAAGCCTTTTCAGCACCTCAAAAAACGTTCGGGATGATAAACAATACTGATATTAAATTTGGGGAAGTTACGAATGAAGACGGCGAGAGGGTAGAGCTGACGCGAGGATTGTATTCCAAATTGATTGAAGACGATGATCGCGATAAAAGAAAAGAGGCCTATTTCGCCTATTATCAGCCATATGTACAATTGAAGAATACAATCGCTTCCACACTTTCCACAGCAATCAAGAATAATGTGAATCTGTCAAAACTAAGAAATTATCCATCTGCCTTGGAAAAATCATTATTTGGAGATCAAGTTCCAAAAGAGGTTTATGATAATTTGATTATGTCTACTAAGCAAAATATCGGACCCATGCATAAATATATTCATTTAAGAAAAAAATTGCTGGGTGTAGAAGAATTGCGTGCCTATGATTTAAGTGTACCATTAGTCGAAGGCGCTAAAGAGGAGATTTCTTACGATGATGGTTTTTCTTTGATGGTGGAAGCGCTGAAACCTCTTGGCGAAGAGTATATCACAATTCTGAAAACCTTTAAGGAAAAAAGATATATCGATGTCAGGGAAACACCTGGAAAACGTTCAGGTGCTTACAATATAGGACTTTATGGTGTTCACCCATTCATCTTATTAAATCACCGTGATGACTTAGACAGTGTATTTACACTTGCACATGAATCTGGACATGGCATGCATTCATACTATAGCTCAAAATACCAACCGCAAATAAGTGCTGGGTATTCCATTTTTGTCGCTGAAGTTGCTTCCACTGTGAATGAAATCCTTTTGATTCGCCATTTAATTAAGACTACAAAAGATGTACAGAAGAAAAAACACTTACTTAACCATTTCATAGATAGTTTTAAAGGAACATTCTTCACACAGGTGATGTTTGCGGAGTTCGAAAAGATCGTACATGAAAAAGCTGAAAATGATGAACCCCTAAATGCCGAGGTTTTTAATACAGCCTATGAATCGATATTTCGTGCTTATAATGGAGATGAAATAATTTTCGATGAAGAAGTGAAGTATGGCTGGTCACGCATCCCGCACTTTTATCGTCCGTTTTATGTCTACAAATATGCTACTGGTTACGTTTCAGCCATTACTATCGCTGATAAGATCCTTTCTGGGGACAAAAAAACACTTGAAAGTTATTTGACTTTCTTGAAAAGCGGGAGTTCTGATTTCCCATTGGAGCTGCTTAAGAAAACAGGCGTAGATTTAACTAAACCTGATCCAATCGAAAATGCAATGAAGATTTTCAGTGATCTGGTCGACCAATTCACTGATTTGACAGAAGGCTAATCTAAACCATTTCTTCCAAAAGAGCCCATGGTATGATGTTATAAAAAATGCTATAGTTAAAACATTGGCGTAGGAAAGGCCCAATCAATAGATTGGGCCTTATTTTATATGCTGAAGAAACAGGTAATTCGCGAAAAAAGTCATGGTGACAGCGTTTTTTAAACATCGGAGCCTAGCCAATGGGCCAGTTTCTTTGTACTTCAATGGCATATTTTGTGAGGAAAGTGAAAAATGAATTCGACAGTAAATTATATAAAAGAATGGCAGCAGGCACTTCAACTTGAGATCCTGCATTTGAAAAAGTATGGCAGCACAAAATACCTGGTTTCAAACGGCCATCTGCTTACAAGTGACGGTTCTTTCAATTATTATTTTGAAACAGGTTCATCGATAAAAATCCCTGTCGGTTCCCTCGTTCGACTGGAATGGGGAGGGATTAAACAGGATGGAAGAATCCTTTCATCAGAGGGGAAAAGTATAATCATTGTTTTTGATCGTTCGTTAGGCGATATGATCGGTGAAGCCTTTTTATATCATGATCCTTGGGAATTGCTGGAACAATTGATTGTCCGCTTGGATGAAATCAAGAAAAGCAAAAGGAAAAGGCTTCGGATCAAGCGACTGATGGATCCGTCCATGCCGCAAAAACATCCTTTAATTGAAAAACAAAGCAGTGTGAAAGAATTATATGCGCGCTCGAAGTTCAATCCTGTCACTTTTGTTTGGGGACCCCCTGGTACAGGAAAAACCTATACATTGGCTCGTACAGTAGCCAATCATTATTTACAAGATAAAAAAGTTCTGGTTTTGTCACATAGCAACCAGGCTGTCGATGTTTTGATGGCTGAAATTTCATCATTCATTAAAAAGAAAGATCGTTTCAAAGAAGGCGATGTGCTTCGCTATGGATCTCAAATCGGTGAATCACTAGCCATCCATGATGATATTGTTACAGGGCAATTATTAGGTAAACATGAACCGACATTAGTTAAAGAAAAAGAAGAGCTTGGCGAAGAGAAACGTCTGTTAAAGTATGACTTGGCAGGGTCATTCAGTAAAAGGGATACAGATCAATTAATTGAGATAGAGAAAAAGCTGGCCAAGGTCTTGGAGAAAATCCGCCAAAAAGAGATTCAATTCGTAAAAGAAGCAAAAGTCATCGGGACGACCTTAGCTAAAGCCGCAAATGATGAAACGGTTTATCAAAAAGAGTATGATCTGGTTATTTTGGACGAAGCGAGTATGGCTTACGTACCTCAGGTAGCTTTTGCTGCAGCGTTAGCCAAACATATTATCGTTTGTGGTGATTTCAAACAATTGCCACCTATAGCTTCGGCTCGTGATTCCCTCGTGAAACTTTGGCTGAAGGAAGACATATTTCATCGGGCCGACGTCGCCCAGTCTGTTGAAGAAGGAGAACTCCATCCTCATTTATTCCTATTAAAGGAACAGCGCCGCATGCATCCGGATATTTCAGCATTCACTAATCGTGTCGTCTATAACAATTTTGTTGGCGATCATAAAAGTGTTGCGACTAGCAGGGAGGGCATCATGCTGTCGGAACCGTTTGCCAATAAGGCAGCAGTACTTCTCGATACTAGCTTAGCAGGGGAATATTGCATCACTGAACGGACATCCCACTCTAGAATGAATTTATGGCAATTGCTTTTATCTTTTCAACTGATTCATGAAGCTTATATGGGCGGATCAAGGTCAATTGGTTATGTTGCCCCTTACCGTGCTCAGGCAGACTTGATGGAAAAACTATTGGATGATTTATATGAGAAAGAACGGCAAACGGCGGATATCATCGCTGCAACTGTACATCGTTTCCAAGGAAGTGAACGTGAGATGATGATCTTTGACACTGTTGATAGTTATCCGCAAAACAGGGCTGGAATGTTATTGACAGGGAGAGAAAGTGAAAGGCTCATTAATGTAGCCATAACAAGGACTAAGGGTAAGTTCGTACATGTATGTGACACTTCATTTGTTAACAAACACGTTTATCGCAGCAAAACACTTCGTCAGCTTGTTGATCATCAAATTCAAAATGATCAGATTGTATCAAAGAAAGACATTGGAAAATGGGTTAAACACCAGCACCCGAGATTGAAATGGATGCATGCCCGTAAATTGGGGGACTTTCAGGAAGATGTTGAATCAACAAAACAAGAGATGGTTATCGCTGTTCCGGATTTGAACAGTTTGTCAGAAGAATGGCAGCAATATTTAATGAAACGAAACCCTGCAGTGAAATTGACGATCATTTCAGCAAAAAGAAACCCTGATATCAGCGCTGATCATTTTATTTGTTCACCTGTTTCTTTTTCCTTTATCATCTTTGATAAAAGAGTTGTCTGGCTAGGTTTGCCCGTAGAGTCCAATAATCGGGTCCAGCCCCCGTTTATAGCGGCTCGTTTGGATTCGCAAATAATGGCGGATGAATTACTATCTCAATTCAAAAAAAGTGAATAGCTTCGGAAAGGCCCTTAAAAAGGGCTTTTCTTCATTTGTGTTTATTCAAAAAAAAACCTCGATAGAATAAGTGATGAAATGACTCCTTAAGTCACCTGCGCAATTAATGTATTATACCAAACACCTCGCTAGAATATATTATTCACTTCTACTCCCCAATTTAGTTTCAACTCCTTATAATTTCCGTTAAAGGCTGCAAACTAAAAAAACAAAGCAAGCTTTTCAAGCGACTTTCGACTAGTTATGATTTACCATTAAGTTACGAAAGCCAAGAAAGGCGGTAACAAAATGAAACTGAGCATTTTGGATCAATCCCCAATTGCATCCGGACAGTCAGCACAAGAAGCATTGCAGGCATCATTACAACTAGCGCAAGAAGGGGATAGACTTGGTTATAGCAGAATCTGGTTAACTGAACATCATGATCTGCCGGGATTGGCCTGTTCCGTTCCAGAGGTTTTGATAAGCTACATTGGTGCACAAACAAAAAAAATCCGGATTGGATCAGGGGCAGTGCTGCTTCCGCATTATAAGCCATATAGGATAGCAGAGACTTATAATATGCTTGCAACACTTTTCCCAGGACGGATTGATATAGGACTGGGGCGTGCTCCTGGTGGATCTGCCGAAGCAACGATGGCATTATCCGATAATTTTCTTCAGAATGTTTACAAAATGCCAGAACTTGTTCAAGAACTGTTGTATTTTCTAAGAGATGAATTTCCGAAAGAACATCCTTTTTCAAATGTCTCAGCTGCTCCTATCCCAATGGTACCGCCTGAACCATGGATATTGGGAACAAGCGGGAAAAGTGCAAAACTTGCCGCTGAGAATGGAACTGCATATGCGTTTGGTGAATTCATGAGTGAAAGTGATGGCGTGCAGAGTTTTCACCAGTACCGTGAGGACTTTCAAACAAAAGGGTTACTTAAAGCACCTAAAACGATCGTTACGGTTTCGGCCATATGCGCAGAAACGGAGGAACGTGCGAAAGAAATCGCTCTTAGCAACATTCTATGGAAAATTCAAAGTGGACAAGGGGAAAGAAAGCAGGTTCCAAGTATAGAAGAAGTAAGGAACCATGATTGGACTGAAAAAGAAAAAGCATTGATGGAGACCATGGATAAAAAACTGATTTATGGTACGCCTTCACAAGTGAAGTATCATCTTTTGGAGATTCAGGAGAAATATCAAGCAGATGAAATCATGCTGATAACCATCACTCATAAGTTGGAGGATCGGCTTAATTCGTTTCGTTTGATTGCCAGGGAAATTCTTAACAGTTAATCCGTTCGAGCATTTTATGTGCATTTTGTGTACATTTTCTATATGATGGCTTTGCGTCCAATTAATCATAATTGAAAGAAAGAAGATGAAGATATGAATGCTGATCAACATGCAAAAAAACTTAGCGACATTTCTTTTTCCGTTCTGGATCTGGCTTCTATCGTTGAGGGTGGTACAGTTTCGGGAGCTTTTAAAAATACAGTAGAATTAGCTAAACATGCGGAGCAATGGAATTATAACCGTTTCTGGGTTGCAGAACACCATAGCATGCCTGGGATTGCAAGCTCTGCAACGTCAGTGCTTATAGGCTATGTTGCAGGTAGGACGGAAAGGATTCGTGTGGGATCTGGAGGCATAATGCTACCGAATCATGCACCGCTGGTTATCGCAGAACAATTTGGAACATTGGAAGCAATGTATCCTGGTAGAATAGATTTAGGACTGGGGCGTGCTCCGGGAAGCGACCAATTTACAGCCATGGCACTCCGGGGTGATGTACGTAATAACGGACAGGATTTTCCTGAACAATTGGCACAGCTCCGTAGCTATTTAGATGCGGATTCTAAACATAATCGTGTTCGTGCCATACCTGGCGAAGGACAGGATATCCCGATTTGGCTGCTTGGTTCAAGCGGCTTCAGTGCAGCATTATCAGCACAGCTGGGATTGCCATTTTCATTTGCAAGCCATTTTTCCCCTGAAAATACTCAACCAGCTTTAGCTCGTTACCGCAATAATTTCCAACCATCCGACGTTCTCAATAAACCTTATGTCATGGTTGGTATCAATGTATTTGCAGCTGATACTACGGAAGAAGCGCAAAGGATTGCTACATCTTATCAACAGCAGTTCTTGAATTTGATACGGAACACGCCTGGTCAACTTGCTCCTCCAGTTGATACGATGGAAGGCCTTTGGACAGAATATGAAAAGGCCATTGTCATGAAGCAGCTGAACGCTTCCATCATAGGAAATCCAAAAGAAGTTAAAGAGCAGTTGCAGTCATTTTTAAATGAAACACAGGCGGATGAAATGATTATAAACTCTGCCATTTATGATCAGGATGCACGCCTTCGTTCTTATGAAATCATTGCAGAAGTTACTGGAATGAAATAAGTGTCAAAGAATGAGCTTGCAGATTACGTGTCTGCAAGCTTTTTTATAAAATACATACCGATTGACTTCATAAACAAAGTTAGGAGAGAAGAATGAAAAGAGAAGATCCTTTATCCTTAATATTTCACTTCACAGATAAACAAGGTGACAGCCGGCCTCTTTATTTTACGAACCCGAAAAAAGTGTTCACCGCCCATTCAATTGGGGATGTCCTTCCCCAATTCCAAAAAGTCCAGGAAGCGATTCAACAGGGGCATTATGCAGCGGGATATGTTTCCTATGAAGCGGCACCTGCTTTTGAAAAATCTTTTAAAGTAAAAGATGGAGCCAAGATGCCGTTATTATGGTTCGGGATTTTTGATAAACCGGAAGAAGAATTACCTGAAAAAATGACAGGGGCTTTTAATTTAGCTGAATGGCAATCAGAAACGGATTCAAATACCTATCATTCCGGGTTTCAAAGAATAAAATCCGAAATCGAAAGCGGCAATACGTATCAAGTCAATTATACGATGCGTTTGCAATCCCAGTTCGAAGGAGATGACTTCGCTTTCTTTAATCGCTTGAAGAGAGCCCAACGCTCGAACTATAGTGCATATTTGAATGTGGGGACACATCGAATCCTATCGGCTTCACCCGAGTTGTTTTTCCGTTGGGAAGATGGTCAGCTGATTACTCGTCCAATGAAAGGAACGGTAAAACGGGGAACGACACTGAAAATGGATCAGCTCAATGCAGACTGGTTAGCAGCCTCGGAAAAGAATCAGGCTGAAAATTACATGATTGTGGACTTGCTCAGAAATGATTTGGGAGTGATTGCAGAACCTGGAAGCGTCAAGGTTCCACAGCTTAAGGCAATTGAAAAATATCCGACCGTTTGGCAAATGACATCCACGGTTACAGCCGATACGAATCCCGAAACAACAATCATTGATATATTCAAGGCACTTTTTCCATGTGGATCGATAACAGGTGCACCTAAAATAAAAACGATGGAGATCATCGCTGATATCGAGAATTCACCACGTGAAGTTTATTGCGGTGCAATCGGGTTTATCACCCCTGAATCCGAAGCCGTTTTTAATGTACCGATTCGTACAGTCGTGATCGATGAGGCAACAGGGAAAGCTGAGTATGGGGTAGGCGGGGGAATCACTTGGGATTCCGAGTTATTGGAAGAATATGACGAAGCTTTTTTAAAAGCCAAATTATTGACGGTGGAAAGGCCTGCTTACAAACTATTGGAATCGATGAAACTTAAGGATGGCGAATATTATTTGTTGAATGATCATATCGATCGGATGAAACAATCCGCTGATTACTTCAATTACCGATTCTCTGAATTGTATGTAAGAGATCGACTCCAAAAGTATGCAGAATTAAACCATGGGACGTTGCAAAAGGTAAGGGTACTACTTAATGAAAATGGTGAAATTGAAGTCTCCGGACAAGCAATCAAGCCCCTTGATTCAGAATTTACGGCCATCTTGGCTGAAACTCCAATATCAAGTGCAAATCCATTTCTATTTCATAAGACCACCAATCGTGATGTATATGAAGGCTTTCAAATGAATAATCCCGACTTCCAGGATGTTCTGCTTTGGAATGAAGAAGGATTCATCACCGAATTCACGAACGGAAATGTAGTGGTGAAGTTAAATGGTGACCTCTATACCCCTCCTGTGGACTCAGGTCTCCTTGCTGGAACATTTCGTCAAGACTTGATCAGGAATAAGGAAATCAAAGAAAAACCCATTTCAAAGGATGACCTAAATAACGCTGAGGAAATTTGGTTTATTAATAGCGTGCGAGGGAAATTAAAAGTGAATTTAACTTTCTAAGCTGATTATTCGTAAAAAGTGAAAATTGAAATCTTTATTGCAGTTTATAGAATGCATGCGAGTGATGAATACAAGGAGCTTTTTTAAAAAAATATTCGAATGCTGACGATTCAACCGGAAATTAGGAATGAGTATTGGAATACATTCGGCAGGAGTCTCGCAAATTTCTTCAACCTATTGTGGTTTCATCACAAATAAAAGTCTTGTATTAAAATCATGAAAGGGACCTCATTTTGTTCGACAAACTTAAAGAAGTTCACGACAGTGAACTTCTTTTTTCTTTATAAACCCCATGAGAACAATAAAAGGTGAATGGCCTTTTCCAATTCGGATTCAGGGATCCCTGCAAAGCCCAATATGATTTTTGGAGGGTTTTCGTCAATTTTTTCAATAGAATATGTCGATAGTCCATAAATTTTAATATGATTTTCATTTGCCTTTTGAATAAGTGTCTCTTCATCCATGCCGTTCTTAACGATGAGGACGATATGCAATCCTGACCGTTCACCAATGATCTTTATTTGCTTATGTGGTTTAAACAGATCAATCACTTTATCCAATTTGCGACGGTAAACTTTCCTCATTCGATTCAAATGCTTTTCGAAATCCCCTTCCTTCATGAACTGTGTCAACACATGCTGATCAATCCGAGAAACGGTGGAATGGTAAAAAGATAATTCCTGTTGATGGATTTGTAACAATGGAGCGGGAAGAACCATATAACTGATCCGAATCGATGGCATCAATGATTTGGAAAACGACCCTAAATAAATCACCTTTTCACCAGCATCCATACTTTGTAAGGAAGGAATTGTTTTTCCACTATAACGAAATTCACTATCATAATCGTCTTCGATAATATAGCGGTTTGTTGCCCCTTGGGACCAGTTCAACAATCGCGTCCGTCTGTTAACGGATAGGATCGTCCCATTGGGGAAGTGATGTGAGGGAGTGACATACACGACGTCGATATTTGAATCTTCAATTTGGTTAACCTTTACGCCTTCTTCATCAATTTGAAGGGGATGGACTTCATTTGGGTAGCTGCGTAAAATCCGGTGAATCAAGTGATACCCAGGATCTTCAACACCATAGATGGCATTTTTATCGAATAGAAGGACAAGCTGCTGCAATAAAATCTCCATTCCTGCACCAATGATGATCTGTTCGGGAACACATTGTACACCACGTGCATGATACAAATAATGGGCAATTTCACATCGTAGTTCATATTCCCCTTGAGAATCCCCCAGTAAAAGAAGATCTTGATGTGATTCATCGATTTTGCTTTTCGTGTATTTTCTCCATTTTTCAAATGGGAAGTGTTCCGTGTCAATTTGGCTGGGATGAAAATGATACAGCAATTCCCCTTCTTTATGATTGTTTTTTTCCAAGGATACTTGGTTAGCTTGTGTATACTCTAAATCCTCGAATGTTTGAATATAGTACCCTTTTCTTGGGATGACTTCAACGTAACCTTCAGCAGTCAATTGTTCATATGCAGTCTCGACAGTATTTTGACTTATTTGAAGGAACTCTGCCAATTTCCGTTTGGAAGGTAACTTTGTACCGTAAAGAAGACGGCCATCAATGATTTCTTTTTTAATATGTGAATATAATTGTTCGTACAAAGGTATTTCACTTAACCGATTTAAATCACAAGAAAGCATATTCATTTTGTTTCCACCTTTTATAAAAATTTAATACTGACCCCATTAAATTTATTAAAACTGACACTTTCAATGCGGTCAACTATTTTTTATACTAAATCTAACAAATCTAAAGAATGCAAATATTAGGGGGAAGAGAAATGGAAAAATTATTAGGAACTGACACAGTAAAAAGAGGAATGGCACAAATGCAAAAGGGTGGCGTAATAATGGACGTCATTAACGCTGAACAAGCAAAAATCGCAGAAGCATCAGGTGCTGTCGCTGTCATGGCATTGGAAAGGGTTCCTTCCGACATCCGTGCGGCTGGCGGGGTAGCTAGAATGGCAGATCCGCGAATTGTCGAGGAAGTAATGAATGCAGTGTCCATCCCGGTCATGGCTAAAGCAAGGATTGGCCATATTGTTGAATCAAGGGTACTTGAATCCATGGGAGTCGATTATATCGATGAAAGTGAAGTGCTGACTCCTGCTGATGAAGAATACCATATTCTAAAAAGTGATTTCACCGTACCTTTCGTTTGTGGATGCCGTGATTTAGGAGAAGCTGCACGCCGTATTGGTGAAGGAGCATCAATGCTTCGTACAAAAGGAGAACCAGGTACTGGTAATATTGTGGAAGCTGTGCGTCATATGAGAAAGGTACAGTCACAAATTCGTAAAGTGAGCATCATGAGTGATGATGAATTAATGACAGAGGCAAAAAATATTGGGGCCCCTTATGAAATTTTAAGAGAAATCAAACGCACAGGTAAATTGCCTGTAGTTAACTTTGCAGCTGGCGGAATTGCCACTCCAGCAGATGCAGCACTGATGATGGAATTGGGAGCAGATGGCGTTTTCGTGGGTTCTGGTATTTTTAAATCTGAAAATCCAGAAAAATTCGCATCGGCAATCGTTCAAGCTACTACATATTTCACCAATTATGAATTGATTGGCCGCCTATCCAAAGAGTTGGGCAGTGCAATGAAAGGAATTGATATTTCCAAACTAGCTCCAGCAGAACGGATGCAGGAACGTGGATGGTAATATGATAACTATCGGTGTTTTGGGATTACAGGGAGCAGTTGAAGAACACTTGAACCAAATCAAAGCTGCCGGCGAACAAGCAATTATAGTAAAAAAACCGGAACAGTTGCTGGAAATCGATGGCTTGATCATTCCAGGCGGAGAAAGCACCACGATGAGGAAGCTAATGGATCGTTATGGATTTATGGAGCCGATCAAAACTTTCTTCGAAGGTAAAAAACCTATTTTCGGTACATGTGCAGGGATGGTATTGGCGGCCAATGAATTGACTGGCGATGAGAAGGCCTATCTTGGACTAATGGACATTTCCGTTAAACGGAACGGATTTGGACGTCAACGGGATAGTTTCGAGGCTGAACTATCAATCAAAGGAATGGAAGACCCTTATAAGGCTGTATTCATCCGGGCGCCATTTGCTGATGGAATTGGAGAAGGTGTAGAAATATTGGCTGTTTATGAAGAGAATGTAGTGGCTGCAAGACAAGACCATGTCCTTGTCAGTGCGTTTCATCCAGAATTAACAGGTGATGATCGTTTTCTGCAACTTTTCATTGAAATGGTGAAGACCTCCGTAAGTAAGGTCGAATTGAAAACCTGCTAAACAAATGAAGCTGTCCTATTAATAGGACAGCTTCAATTTTTGAATGCTCATAACACTATAAAAATTCATATTGCTTGAATTCAATATTCTTTACTTTTATAATGAAAAAAATAAGTGATCACTTACGTACTTTTTAGTGGTGAGAGGGGAATGGAATTGACAGCAAGAGTTGCAGTTATTACAGGAGGAGCAAGCGGAATTGGCCGAGCAACATGCTTGAAATTCGCAGCAAAGGAGGACAAGGTCGTCGTTGCGGATTTTAATGAAGAAATGGGACAGGAAACTGTTGAACAGATAAAAGCGGATGGTGGAGAGGCCATTTTTGTTAAAACGGATGTATCTAAGCAGGAAGATGTTGAATCGTTAATCAATAAAGCAGTGCAAACATATGGAAGGATCGATATCATGTTTAATAATGCCGGCATTGGTGCAGGCGGTATGATCCTCGATCAAGATATGGAGGGTTACTTCAAAACGATTGAAGTGAACCAGCACGGAGTTGCCTTTGGAATCATGGCAGCAGGACGGAAAATGAAGGAGCTAGATAACAAGGGAGTCATTATAAATACCGCTTCCGTGTTTGGCTACTTAGCTTCCCATGGGACTTTTGCCTATCAGGCAACTAAAGGCGCTGTAAGAATGATGACACAGACAGCAGCTTTGGAATTGGGTGCTTATGGCATACGCGTAGTGGGCATTGCGCCAGGCGGGGTTGACACTCCTATCATACAAGGCTATAAAGATATGGGAATCATCGATAAATTGAATGCAAGTCAAATGCGCGGTAAATTAATTAAGCCAGAAGCCATTGCAAATGCCGTCTATCTATTATCGTTAGAGGAAGCGGATGCGATCAATGGAAGTGTAGTCATGGTCGATGATGGCTATGCATCTTTTAAGTGATTTTCTGAAAAAGAAAACATCGTCCCAATCAGACGATGTTTTCTATTAATGATATATGGGAATATTGAATTCTAATAGATCAAAGGTATTATGTTGACCGATTGATACCATCGAGATATCATGGAAAATAGATTGGTGAAACCGGTCTTATCTTTATAAAAGAAGGTTGATATTTTTGAAAAAAGGGCAGCAAACCAAAGAACGAATCATAAATGTAGCCCGGACTCTTTTTGCCACTAAAGGTTTTGACATGACAAGAACGAATGAAATTGCCTCTGCTTGCAATGTTTCCGAAGCTACTATTTATAAATACTTTGACAGCAAAAAAGATTTGCTTTTGGCTACAATTACCCCTAATGAAAAAGAGGAATCCGAAGATGGGACTAGCCATCTATCTACGGATGAACTAGTTGAGAATCATGTTTGCACCATGATAAAAAAAATTCTTGAAAATAAAGAACAGTTTTCGATATTATTTAGGGAAACACAATTCGATCAAGATATTTCAAAGCAATATGTAGATCAGATTTTCAAGCCAAATGCCAAGCATATTGAAATACAGAAGAGAATAGATAGCGGAGAGATACAATATATCTCTGATATTATCCTATTTAATGTGGGGATCATTTCTTTTACATTGGCATTATCCACACATTATGAGATCCATCAACAAAAAAAGGAGCCATATTTTACTTCTGAACGAATTAAGAGCATTGCTCAACTTTTGGTATATGGTATTCATGGTAAACAAAATCATACATAATGAAACGGTCATATTGAAGGGCATGAGCATCAAGCCGCAAATATGACCGTTTTATTTTCATTCAGAGTCGATGAAGTCAACAAGTGAATTCATTAAACCCGAGTGTAAGATTTGACTTATATTTTTCAGACTATTACGATAAAATCATGCTGCACGAAATGCTTTACGAAGATTTTATCTTTAAAACATGTAACATAGGAGGGGTTTTAAATGAGCGATATCGTAATTTTATCAGGAAGTCCTGCTATACCATCAAGAACGGACATTTCACTAAAACATATTCAATCATTAGTCGAAAACGAAGGATTTACCACAGCTTATTTCTCAATTACGGATTTCTCAGCAGATGATTTATTTCAAGGGAAATATAATAGCGAAGATATCTTAAAGCTTTCAGAGAGAATTCAAGCAGCTAGAGGAATTATTATTGGTTCACCGGTTTATAAGGCTTCTTATACAGGTGTATTGAAAGCCTTGATTGATTTGCTGCCAGAAGGTGCTTTTAAGGGTAAGCCAGTTCTGCCAATCATGATTGGTGGAAGTAACAGGCATCTATTGGCGATTGACTATGCGCTTAAACCATTAATTTCAATATTAAAAGGCGAGCCGCTGCAGGGCATTTATTTTGTTGATAAGGAAATAGATAAACAGAATTCAGAAAAACCGATTAATGATTCGCATTTAATTGATCGCGTCCAGAGTCAAGTTCAAGAATTTGTAGAAGCGATACAGTTAAGAAATTAATGACTTCAAGTAATCCCCTCTTCAAAAGGACTGAAATTCGAGAATTTTTTTAAAGTAAGGATATACGACAATAATAGGCTTTTTATGAAAATAGACTTATTTTTTTGGAGACCTTATCTAAAAAGACAAGTCTATTTTCTTATTTATATGAACATAAAATCATAAATTGAATAGTGTGTATAAAAATAACAGTTCATCCATAATATTAAACCAAGTTATTTTATAAGAAAACTCCATTGACAAGGATTAAATATATGTTAATATTTAAAATAATAAAACTTATCCAGAGCGACGGAGGGAATTGGCCCTTTGAAGTCCAGCAACCTGCATGATGGATGCAAGGTGCTACCTCCAACAAAATGTTGATCATTTTGGAAGATAAGGTAAAGATATTTACCTTGGGATCTTTCCATCATGGAAAGATTTTTGTTTTTTTTGAGGCAAACCATAACAATGTAAGGTTGTATGGAATTATATAAATCTAAGAAATTTTTTTAATCAGCGTTGAAAATAAAATATTCGCGGATTTTCTTAAAGGAGGAACTGGTTTGGAAAAAGAGAATCAGCTTGAAGAAATATTTGAACGACTTCAAGAAATGCTTAATTCAATGAAATATGGATCCATTACACTTATTGTCCAGGATGGTAAAATCATTCAAATGGAAAGAAATGAAAAATTAAGAATTAAATAAGGTATCTGCTGACTAGAAAAACTAGAGGCGGGTTTAACTGATATAAAGAGAGTATTGGTTAGATTCGTCTCTTTTTCCTAGAATCAAATAAACTGGGGAAGTTTAAACGGGTATTGATCAACAGTTACTCTAACCTGATACAGCAAGTTTTTAGAGGGGGCTACAAAGTTGGCTGGATTAATAAACTATGAAAATTTCAATACAGGGGAATTCCCCGTATTTCCTGAAGACAGTGAAACAAAAGGTGCTTTGGAAGTTCTGCAATGGGCGAATGACCATTATGGAAGCAAACTGATTTATGCTTGCAGTTTTGGTATTGAAGGCATCGTGCTTACGGATTTATTGGCGAAGGTCAACCCTTCGGCAAAAATTGTTTTCCTTGATACAGATGTTCATTTTGAGGAGACTTACCAATTGATCGAGCAAGTGAAAAAGCGCTATCCAAAGCTTTTAATCGAAATGAAGAAACCGGCCTTGACGCTTGAGGAGCAAGCAGCGGAATATGGGGATGAATTATGGCTTAGTGATTCCAATAAGTGCTGTAACATCCGTAAAATCATACCGCTTACCGATGTGCTTTCAACGGCAACAGCCTGGCTTTCGGGACTGCGGAGGGAGCAATCCGAAACAAGGGCTTTAACCGAGTATATCAATAAGGATAATAAGTTCAAGTCAGTTAAAGTATGTCCACTCATACATTGGACATGGAAAGATGTTTGGCGCTACGCCCACAAAAACGGACTTCCATATAATATCCTGCATGATAATGGATATCCGAGCATTGGATGTAAAACGTGTACAGCACCTGCATTCAATGCAGATGATTTACGCTCAGGCCGTTGGCAAGGAGCCCAAAAAACGGAATGCGGATTGCATTTATCATAAATAAATAGAAACCATAGGGGGAATTTAGCATGACAATCAGTTTACCGCACGGAGGAACATTAATTGATCTTTGGGAACCAAAATATGATTTTAGTAAATTAACAAAATCAATCGAAATCGATGAAATTGCTTTGAGTGATCTTGAATTGATAGGCACTGGTGCCTACAGTCCGATTAAAGGATTCTTTACAAAAAGTGATTATGAGGCAGTGGTCAAGGATATGAGGCTTAGCAGCGGACATGTATGGAGCATCCCGATTACGCTGCCTTTGACCGAAGAAACTGCAGAAACCCTTACTATAGGTGAAGAAGTAAAGTTGACTCATGAAGGTGAAACATACGGGGTTCTCACCGTTTCCGATATTTACACTCCGGATAAGCAATTGGAAGCGACATTAGTATATCAAACGGATGATGAGAAGCATCCCGGAGTGAAAAATTTATATAACCGCGGTGATGTATATGTCGGCGGGGAAATAAAGTTGATTAAGAGAATAGAGCGTCCGCTATTTCAAGCTAATTATCTGGACCCGGTCGAGACAAGGAAAGCTTTTGCTGAAAAAGGATGGGAAACGGTTGTTGGTTTCCAAACGAGGAACCCTGTTCACCGTGCACATGAATACATTCAAAAGACAGCATTGGAGATTGTCGACGGCTTATTCTTAAATCCTCTCGTAGGTGCCACTAAATCCGATGACATTCCGGCAGATGTAAGAATGGAAAGTTATAAAGTGCTGCTTGAAAAATATTATCCTAAGGATCGCGTCTCTCTTGCAGTTTTCCCTGCTGCCATGCGTTATGCAGGACCTAGAGAAGCCATTTTCCATGCGATGGTCCGTAAAAATTATGGTTGCACTCATTTTATCGTCGGACGTGATCATGCGGGTGTGGGCGATTATTATGGCACATATGATGCTCAAAAAATCTTTGGGAATTTTAACGCCGATGAGTTAGGGATCACGTTATTATTCTTTGAACATAGTTTTTACTGTAAAGCATGTGGCAATATGGCTTCCGCTAAAACTTGTCCGCACGGGAAGGAAGACCATGTCATCCTGTCTGGAACGAAGGTTAGGGAAATGTTGCGTAATGGAGAAATTCCTCCAGCTACCTTTAGCCGTAAAGAGGTCATCGAGGTGTTGATCGAAGGTCTAAAAAAGAATGAAGTTTTTAACTGATTGGACATAAATTGAAGGATCACATGAAGAGGGGGATTATTATATGAGTAAAAGTACGAATGTCACTTGGCATGAAACGTCATTGACCAAGGAGCTCCGCCGGAAGCAAAACGGGCATGAAAGCACAGTTCTATGGTTTACAGGGCTCTCGGGATCCGGAAAATCAACGATTGCTAACGCGGTCGCTAAAGAGTTATATAATCGGAATATTCGAAGTTATGTTTTGGATGGTGATAATATCCGCCACGGTTTAAACAAAGATTTAGGTTTTTCTGAAGAGGATCGAACTGAGAATATTAGGCGGATCGGTGAGGTTTCTAAGTTATTCGTGGATAGTGGGCAGTTCGTATTGACCGCCTTCATATCCCCATTCAGGGCAGATCGGCAGATTGTACGTGATTTACTCGAAGAAGGGGAGTTTATTGAAGTATACATAAAGTGTCCGATCGAAGAGTGCGAAGTGCGTGATCCAAAAGGTCTTTATGACAAGGCGCGTAAAGGAATCATTAAAGATTTTACCGGAATCGACTCTCCTTACGAAGAACCAGAACAACCGGAAATCATTTTAGAATCCGACCAATATAGCATTGAAGAGTGCGTTGAACAGGTAATCGGCTATTTGACAGCAAAGAAAGCGATCTAATCAAGGAGGAAATGTAATGGTTTACGAGAAATTTTGGTCGGAAAATCCACTAATCGCTAAAAATAAAACGGAAATCTGGAAATTGGAAAAAGACGGATTGAAGATATTCGCTGATATTCCACATTACGCTGCAAATGGTTTTGATTCCATCCCTAAAGAGAATTGGGATATGTTCAAGTGGGCAGGTCTATACCTGCAACGGCCAAAAGAAGCTGGTTACTGGATGATGCGTGTCGTTATTCCCGGAGGTATCCTGACTTATGATCAACAGATAACTCTAGCTAACATCGCTAAAGATTATGGGAGGGATGTATATGATATTACAACCCGTCAAGCCATTCAATTCCACTGGTTGACCATCGAACAAGTCCCGGATATCTTAAACCGTTTGGAAAAGGTTGGACTGACTACGGCCGGTGCATGTGGTGATATCACACGTAATATCATCGGTAATGCATTGGCAGGCATCGATCCTGACGAACTTTTTGATACACGCGAAGTACTTTATGATGTATTTGAGTATTTCCGCCTTAATGAAGACTATTCGAACCTTCCTAGGAAATATAAAATGTCCATTAGTGCTAATATCCATAATGCTTCAAATGCTGAAATCAACTGTGTTTCATTCAATCCAGCCACTAAAGTAATTGATGGAGTAACGGAAGTTGGTTTTCACGTGAAAGTAGGCGGTGGGCTATCCTCCGTTCCGATGCTGGCAGAAGAACTTGACTTATTCATTTTACCTGAAAAAACAGTCGAAGTAGCGGCCGCCATCACGACGATATTCCGTGACTTTGGGTACCGTGAAAAACGTCATCGCTCGCGTTTGAAATTCCTTGTCGCTGATTGGGGTCCTGAACAATTCAAGGAAAAATTGCTGGAGTACACCGGTCCGCTTCCTGATAAGGGTGAAAGTGCGGTGAAGGGATGGAATGCAGGCTATTTCTACGGCATCCATAAACAAAAGCAAGATGGTCTGAATTATGTTGGAGTCAATATACCAGTTGGTCGTCTAAATCCAGACGAAGTGATTGAGTTTGCCGAACTTGCGAAGAGATATGGAAATGGTGAAATCCGAAACTGTAATTCTCAAAATCTAATCATTCCAAATGTGCCGGATGCAAAACTTGAGGAATTAAAACAGGAATCCATCTTTGAAAGATTTCCATATCAACCAAAAAAATTCATTGGTTATTCCGTTTCTTGTACAGGCATCGAGTATTGTAACCTGGCACTCGTTGAAACAAAAAAACGAATGAGGACCATATCTGAATCATTGGACAAGGAAATAGATCTCGATGTACCTGTAAGGATGCATATGGTCGGTTGTCCGAATAATTGCGGTCAAAGAGCCATCGCTGAAATAGGGCTTCAAGGCATAAAAATGAAAAACCAGGACAAAAAGATGGTCGAAGCTTTTGAGATATACGTCGGAGGAACGCTGAATGAAGGCGGTAAGTTCAATGAAAAACTTAAAGGAAAAGTGGAAGCTGAACAGCTCTATCATGTTCTGAAAGAACTGATCCTATTTTTCAAAGAAACAAAACTTCTTTCAGAAACCTTTCTTGATTTTGTGGAAAGGGTAGGGATATCGCAGTTACAAAGTAAGCTTGATGATATATTAACGGAAGTGGCCGTTTAATAGGGGAAGGTAAGCAATCCATGAATCTATACCGTTTCGAAGTCACTATCAAGGAAAAACCAATCCATGTCATCATTGTTGCCGATTCGGATGAAAAGGCGTTTGAACTTGTTGATATCGAGCTGGAAAAACATTTTTTGAAAATGCCTGAAGTGGATGACATCTCATTATATGAAAAAAAGAAAATTAAAAATGGAGCAGGTTTCGTTTTATCGGAATTCGAAACGATTCTCTAAGGGAAGGCAGGTTGCATAAATGGGGAAAGTATATCTAGTAGGAGCCGGTCCCGGAGATCCAGATTTAATTACATTAAAAGGATTAAAATGCATTCAAGAAGCTGATGTCATTTTATATGATCGACTTGTCAATAAAGAACTTTTGAATCATGCAAAAGACGGTGTAGAGCTGATTAATTGCGGTAAACTGCCGGATTATCATTTATTGCAGCAGGATACCATCAATCGGTTCCTGGTCAAATATGCAAAAAAGGGAAAAATAGTCACCCGTTTGAAAGGCGGCGATCCATTCGTCTTTGGGAGAGGCGGGGAGGAAGCGGAAGCCCTTGCCAAAAGTGGCGTGAGCTTTGAAATCGTTCCAGGAATTACGGCTGGTATCGCCGCTACAGCTTATGCGGGAATTCCAGTTACACATAGGGACCATGCTTCATCTTTTGCAATTATTACCGGTCATCGGAAAAAGGATGAAGAGGACAATATCAAGTGGGAATCCCTTGCAAAAGGAATCGATACATTAGCCATTTACATGGGTGTTAAAAACCTGCCATATATTCAAGGAAAACTTTTGGAGCATGGAAAAAGTCCAGAGACTCCTGTAGCCCTTATTCATTGGGGGACATTAAAAACGCAAAAAACAGCTGTCAGTACTTTGGCTAATGTAGTGGAAACGGCCAATAACGAACAGATTTCGAATCCTTGTATGATAGTCGTGGGCGATGTCGTTAATTTACGAGAAAAAATCAAATGGTTTGAAGGAAAACAAACCGAAAATTTGTTGGCGAATGAGGCATTTTAATGGAAGCCATTTTATATATTTGCCATGGCAGCCGTGTTAAAGAAGCTTCAGCCCAAGCCATTGATTTTATTAAAGTTTGTATGCAAGCACAGCCAAATTCCATTCAGGAGTATTGCTTCTTGGAATTGGAAACTCCTACGATTGAAGAGGCGTACGAACGATGTGTACAAAAAGGTGCGACGAGAATCATTGCCATTCCTGTTCTATTGCTAACAGCTGTACATGCAAAACATGATATTCCAGTCATATTGAACAAAATGAAAGAACGGTACCCAGCCGTTGACTTGAAATACGGAAGGCCAATTGGTGTCAGTGATAAAATGGTTGACATTTTAGTGGAACGGTTGGAGGAAACAAATGTAAGGGTTACGGAGGATTCCTTAGTTTTATTGGTTGGAAGGGGCAGCAGTGATCCCGACGTGAAAAGGGATTTGTCTCGATTGGCCGATTTGCTAAGGAACAGGTTTCCAAAAATCCGTGTGCAAGAGTGTTATTTGACAGCTGCTACACCAAGCTTTGGAGAAGCATTGGAATTCGCAGAGGAATCTCGACCAAACTTAGTATTTATCATTCCTTACCTATTGTTTACCGGTCTCTTAATGCAGTCCATCGAAAATGGAATAAAAAAGATTCAAAAAAAGGGTAAGCAGAAATTCATACTTTGCCGATATCTAGGTTATCACCCAAAGATTGAACAAGCCATATCGGAACGAATTCATGAAGTGAGTGGGGAGGGAGCTTATGTATCCAATTACGCTTAATATTGAGAACAGAAAGTGTATCATCATCGGCGGTGGTAAAATAGGTTACTTTAAAGCGGGCCCATTATTGGAAGCTGGTGCTGAAGTGACCGTCGTAAGCCCCGAGATTTGCACAGGTTTTCAACTGTTGGAGAAAGAAGGTAAGATTCAAGTTTTACTTAAAGAAGTGGAAGAAACTGACTATAAAGATGCGTTTTTAATCATCGTTGCAACAAATTCGAGTGAAGTTAATGAACGAGTGTACGAGAATGCATCCAAAAGTCAGTTGGTGAACGTAATCAGTAATCATGAGCTGGGTAATTTTCATATACCGGCGACATTGAATAGAGGCATGCTTTCCATAAGTGTTTCTACCAATGGAGCAAGCCCAACACTCGCAAAAAAAATTCGGAATGATCTAGGTAAAGTATATGATGAATCATATGAAGAATATCTTGAATTCCTTTTTGAAGCAAGGATGATTATAAAAAATGGTTCATTTTCAAAAGAGGAAAAATCTAAGTTACTGAAAGATTCAATAGAGGATATTTATAAATATTCCCTGAAAGAAAGATATCGTTTTTTAGCTAGGCTTTTACCAGTAGAAACCGAAGAAAATATATCATTGGGCTGATCAGAAAAACTGAAGGCACCTAACCAACATGTCATTTCATTTTGGTTAGGTGCCTCTTTGTGTCTTAATGGAAATCTAAATGATTTTTAAAGGCAAACGATTCCATCGGGTGATGTTATATAGGTTCTATTTTAATGAAAAAAGGGGAATGTCATGAAAAAGTTAATCGTTTTGGCCTTTATCGGGTTTTTAGCCCAATTAATCGATGGTTCGCTTGGAATGGGGTATGGAGTGAGTTCCACGTCCTTATTGCTGACATTCGGGATCGCCCCTGCAGTAGCATCAGCATCCGTTCATTTATCGGAAGTAGTGACCACAGCAGTATCCGGAGCTTCACATATAAAGTTTGGGAACGTGGATAAAAATATGGTCTATCGCTTGATCATTCCAGGTTCAGTTGGTGCATTTGTAGGTGCATGTTTCCTGAGCAACCTGCCAGCCGAATTAGCTAAACCGTATATTGCCATATTTTTATTTGGCCTAGGTGTATACGTTTTATTCCGCTTTTTATTTATTTTTAAACCGTCGAAGGAAAATGAAATCGTAAAGCCATTGACCGCAAAACAATCCATTCCGTTAGGCCTTTTTGCAGGCTTTTGTGATGCAACAGGCGGAGGCGGTTGGGGACCGATTGCAACGCCCGTTTTATTGTCAAAAAAAGGCATGACGGCGAGAAAAGCCGTAGGGACTGTAGATACGAGTGAATTTGCCATTGCTTTCTTCGGAAGTCTTGGTTTTATCATTTCGCTCGGATGGGAAGCTGTCAATTGGCTTTGGGTCGTAGCGTTGATAATTGGTGGAGTGGTTGCCGCACCAATTGCAGCCTGGCTCGTCAGGATGCTTCCTGCTCAATTAATGGGTGTTTTAGTGGGTGGTTTCATTATCTTAATCAATGTAAGAACATTATTAGCTACATGGATTCCGGTTGAAGCCCATATATATATCTATACAGGCATCGTGATTATATGGCTTTCTGGAATTCTTCTTACCATCAATAAGATGTCCAATGCGAGAAAACATGATCATATCGAACAACGGCAGAATGTTTCCTGATTCCCGAGGCTGAAAGAAGCGAATATACACAAAAGCATATTCAGAAACGTAACTTAAAAACTCGTAGGTACATAAATACCTACGAGTAAAGTCATTTGCCAAATTGGATTCCCCCTTTAAAGTTGTTGCTGTTTTAATAAAGGTTCTTGATCCTATTTAATAGTTTCATTTATTTTCTGGCCCCATTTTTTTAACTGTCTTTATTTTCGTGAGATTTAAGCCCCCAGTCTATTCTCCTAAAAAAGAATCAATTGTATCCCCATTAATAAATTCAGCCATCGTGAGTGTTTTGAATAATTATAGAACAACAGCAGAACCATTAATTTATGGCCTGCTTTAAGTTCAAATGATTGAATTGTACTTTCATATAATATAATAAGCGGTATTATATTTTTTTACTATCGAATTTAAATCCCTGCTTTTTTGAACACCGGCATTTGGTTGATGGAGGCTTATTCACCGTCCAAAATTTCAGAGATTTCCACAAGAAATAACGGGTCTTTCGCATGCCATTGCTTACAAAGTAACCCTCCCCGTAGCACTTTCACATTCTCTAGGTTCCCCAGTGAAATGAATGAACTCTTTCTTACATGAAAATTGGATGCTAACAGCTACATGCTTTAATGTCCATTAGCTGGCTGCCGTTTCCGACGGTGATTACATGAAGATTGAGATATCTTTTAATTTTGAATCCCTGCAAGCTTTGATTAAATGCATGCAGGTTTTTGCTTTATGCCGAGTTGTCCTGGTAAGTATAGATTTTGGCATTCAGAGGATATTCATTTTTCTTAATAATTCCAGTGAGGGGGAATGGAGAGAGATCGGTTATCAATTCCATTGCATTTAAGAAATATTCTTTGATATTTTTGTATATGTTTTTTTACCGGTTCACTAACTGCAACCGCGGCATTTGTAAACTGTAAAAAACCTTTTATAAATAATTTCTGGAAGTGTGTCCCGTGAAGAGTTATGAACGGTATTTTTTAGGAGCAATAGGTTTTTTAATATTCAATTTGTCATGTTTTCACCCATATTATTTAGCTATCATCGTTCATTCTTTTCAAAACGTTTTAAGTTTTTGAATAAAAGTTGTGAAAATGACGGAAAAGGTAGTTAAATATATTTCAGTTTTGTACAATGATTAAATAGCAAATTTTAAAAGGAGTTTTAATATGGAAGGCATCTCTGATCATTTAAAAGAAGATTTGGATATTTTGTTCGTAGGTTTCAATCCAAGCATTCGTTCAGGCGAGACTGGCCATCATTATGCGAATCCAAACAATCGCTTTTGGAAAATCCTCTTCGAGTCCGGGTTGACACCAAGGAAATATGAACCAACTGAAGACTCGTCTTTATTGGATTTAGGTTATGGTTTTACCAATATCGTTTCCAGGCCTACAAAGGGTGCGGACGAAATCACTAAAGAAGATTACATAAAAGGAAGGAAGCAATTAAAAAGGAAAATAGAAAAGTATCAACCTAAACTCGTCTGTTTTGTAGGCAAGGGTGTCTATCAGGAATATCGTCAATTACGAAAAATCTCTTGGGGTCTGCAAGAAGAGCCTTCATTGAATGAGACCATTGAATTCGTTGCCCCTTCTTCCAGCGGTTTAGTTAGAATGCCGATAGAAGAGATCATCGAAATATATAGTGAGTTGCCAATTCTGCTTGGCAAGCTGAAAAGCAATTGAAGGAACTAATTAAAACAAGGGTGGAATTATATGAGTCAGGATAGTGCTGAATGGAAAAGCGATGGATTTTCCGAGGTCAATGATGGGGAAGGCTTTTGGCAAGGAGTAAGAGATTGCATTCCGACATTATTGGGATACCTAAGTATCGGTTTTGCTGCAGGGGTCGTCGAAAAAACGTCAGGATTAAGTATGATTGAAGTGGCACTTATGTCGCTTTTACTCTATGCAGGGTCTGGTCAATTCATAGCTGCGGGGATGATAGCTGCAAGTCATCCAGTATCGGCCATAATTTTCACGATTTTTTTTGTTAACAGCCGTCATCTATTACTTAGTGCTGCATTGGCTCCATATTTCAGGCAGCAAAGTTTGAAACAAAACCTGATAACCGGAGCTTTATTAACTGATGAAACGTTTGGAGTGGCCGTCACAACGGCACAGAAGAGGAAACAACTTGATTTTCAATGGATGTTAGGCCTGAATCTTGCAGCCTATTTAAATTGGTTCATTGCAAATATGGCCGGCGGTTTCTTTGGCCAATGGATTCCAAATCCCGAAAAATATGGGATGGACTTCGCCCTGCCAGCGATGTTTATCGGCCTTTTGGTTTTGCAAATATTAAGTAAAAAGGACTTTTTTATTGATCTTGCAGTCGCTTTTAGCAGCATATTAATCGTTGTTGCAGTAAGTTTCTTCTTTCCTGGCAGTACTGGCGTCATAGTGGCAACTGTTGTTGCTTCAACGATAGGGATGGTGATTGGCAGGTGGAAATAAGCGGATATATCCTTGCTGTCATTGTAGGGATTTCGATTGTAACTTTCATACCTAGAGTCGTTCCTTTGATACTGCTTAGTAAAATGGAGATTCCAAAGTGGGGCATCGATTGGCTAAAGCATGTCCCAGTGGCTGTAATGGCGGCGTTGTTGGCTCAAGAACTTCTATTATCGGAACAGGTCTTTTCAATTAAGGATAATGCTTTGAATTTGGTCGCAGCTTTACCAGCTTTCCTGGTTGCCATTTTTACGAGAAGTCTATTGGGTACGGTTATGATTGGCGTGCTTTCCTTGATGATATTACGATTTTTCTTTTAATAAATACTAAACATTTAAATGATAGGCCGATATAACCAGTAATGGATTGCCATTACTGGGTTTTTATTTTCCAAAGAACATATGTCATGACCGGTAGCTTTTTGAGTTGGTTTCGGTTAGGCAAATGACGCTTTTTAATGAACATTGGAAGCTTGATTATCAAAAAGGGCAGTGATTACATAAACTAAGGTGAATGTACTTCTGAAAAATTGTGTTGGTTAGCTGAATTGAAAGCGCTTCTAATTGAAAATGAAACAACAAACGTTTAGAAAATGAGAGTCTGTCAACAATGGGAATAAGCAAATTATTATGGAGGTGCTTAATTAATGAATGTAAATGGTGCACTAGAGGTTCTTGATCGCATGCGGCTTCCTAATGGCGCATATACTGCAAGCGTTTCCGATGATTATAATTTTGTCTGGATAAGGGATGTCGTTTATACAGTATTGCCTTTTTTAAATGATCCATCCAATCGTTACGAGAAAGCATATCATGCTTTATTCGACTTATTTCAATCCTATGAGTGGAAGATAGATATTCATACGGAACAGAAACCCCAGTTTCTATTTGAACATATCCATGCAAGGTATTCCACTGAGCTTAAAGAACTGCCCGATGAGTGGGGCCATGCCCAAAATGATGCGATAGGTGCCTTTTTATGGGGTGTTGGTGAAGGATATAGGCAGGGTAAAAAGGTGATGAGAAATCAACGTGATTTACAAATTGTTCAAAAGTTGGTCAATTACTTGGAATGCCTGCAATATTGGCAGTCGGAAGATAACGGGATGTGGGAAGAAAATATAGAAATCCACGCTTCAAGCATAGGTGCATGTGTTGCTGGTTTGAATTCAGTCAAAATGCTGGTCAACGTCAAGGAAGAACTGATTAAAAAGGGAGAAGAAACTCTTCGTTTCTTGCTTCCAAGGGAAAGTTATTCAAAAGAGACGGATTTAGCCCTTTTATCCTTAATTTATCCGTATCGGCTGGTAGACCGTGAAATAGCACTTAAAATATTGAAAAATGTCACAGAGCGCCTTGAAAGAACAAATGGTTGTATAAGGTATGAAAAGGACCTTTATTATAATGACGGTCAAGAAGCGGAATGGTGTTTCGGGCTTCCGTGGTTGGGCTTATGCTACCTTGAACTTGGAATGATGAACAAAGTTAAGGAATATATAGATAAAACGAAAATGATCATACCGGAAAACTGGGAAGTACCCGAATTATATATAGGAGGCAGTAATATTCCAAACAAGAATACTCCTTTGGCATGGTCAGTCTCATTATCCTATTTATTTTTGACGAAGACTTCCGTGAATCGAACTGAACAAATAACATGAAGCATTCATACATGATACCTTAAAGCTCTTTCCAAAAAATAGGGGGAGCTTTTATTGGTATAATGATTTTTTTACAAAAAATGTCTATTTTCTTTAAAAAAATGTTTTAATTTACAAAAAAACGGCTATTTATAACAATAACTTCACCTCCATTTGAAGGATTAATATCATTTTCATCGAATATATATAATAACTGGGGAAGGATGGGTAAAATACTATCGAGTTAATACTGATGGAGGGGTTTTATTGAGTACAATTATTGACCAGCTGCAAGAGATTTATCCAAGCGAATTTGATTTGTATTTGTTTCATGAAGGCACCCTTTATGAAAGCTATAAAATGCTTGGGGCACACATTGTAACATCATTAGGTAAAGAAGGAGTACGCTTCGCCGTTTGGGCCCCCCATGCCAAGCAAGTTTCAGTAGTCGGTAATTTTAATAATTGGGACGGAAAAGATCATGCGATGAAACGGATCGAGCGATCAGGTATCTGGGTGTTGTTCGTACCAGGACTACAAGAAGGGGAAATCTATAAATACGAAATACATACACCTGGAAATAAACGAATCCTAAAAGCCGATCCATATGCTTTTTATTCGGAAGTCAGACCAAATACAGCCTCGGTCATTAAAAGGCTGGATAATTTTGAATGGCAAGATTCGAAGTGGATAGCCGATAGGAAAAAGGAAAATATTTATCATAAACCCATGTCCATTTATGAAGTGCACCCAGGAACATGGAAACAGAAAGAAGATGGCGAATTTTATTCGTACCGTGAATTGGCTGATAGATTGATTGATTATGTGATTGATAATAGTTTTACACATATTGAAATCATGGCCATAATGGAACACCCATTTGATAAATCGTGGGGATACCAGGTCACGGGCTATTATTCTGTAACCAGTCGTTACGGCTTACCGGAAGATTTTAAATATTTAATAAACCTTTGCCACCAAAAGGGCATTGGTGTAATTCTTGACTGGGTTCCCGCCCATTTTTGTAAAGACACGCATGGACTTTCCCGTTTCGATGGTACGCCTCTCTATGAACCAATTGATCATACTAGAGCAGATCGCCCGTTATGGGGGACATACAACTTTGATTTTACCAAACCGGAAGTAATCAGTTTCCTTATATCAAATGTAATGTTTTGGATGGATGTATACCATATTGATGGGATCCGTGTCGATGCGGTATCGTCAATGGTTTACTTAAATCATGATAATCCATTGCCGGTCAAGCTGAAAAACCAGTTTGGCGGAGAGGAAAACCTGGAAGCCATACAATTTTTGCAAAAACTTAACGAAGTGGTTTTCAAGAAATATCCCAATGCACTAATGATGGCTGAAGAAGCAACAGACCGGCCACTTATAACTTCTCCTACCGATATAGGCGGCCTAGGCTTTAATTACAAATGGAATATGGGATGGACTAACGATATCCTTCGTTATATGAAACTTGAAACGGGGGAAAGGCCAAATCATCATAGTCTCTTAACTTTTTCATTTTTCTATGCTTTTTCAGAAAATTTCGTCTTGCCCTTTTCACATGATGAAGTGGTTCATGGCAAGAAGTCTTTATTGAATAAGATGCCAGGCGACTATTGGCAGAAATTCGCTAATTTACGGTTACTCTTTGGGTATTTCATGACACATCCAGGCAAGAAGCTTCTATTTATGGGCGGTGAATTTGGCCAGTTCATAGAATGGAAAGATGAGGAACAATTGGATTGGCTTCTTTTGGAATATGAATCCCACGAAAATCTGGCCTATTACTTCCGTACCCTTCAGGATTTTTATAGGCAATCATCCGCCCTTTGGAGACTGGATCATGTCCAGGAGGGATTTGAGTGGATAGATCCGAACAATAGTAAACAGAGTATCATTACCTTTATGAGAAAAGGCAAACGCAAAGGCGATTATTGCATTGTTGTCTGTAATTTTTCTGCGCAGGCTCATGCTCAATATCAAATAGGCGTACCATCCCAGGGTAAATATATAGAGGTTTTCAGCAGTGACTCAGCAGCTTTCGGAGGATCTGGTCAGATCAATGAAGAACCCATTAATGTCAAAAAGGAACCATACCATAATCAACCATTCAGCATGGAAATAACAGTACCTCCATTAGGCATTTCTATTTTTATGAAGCAAACAAAAAAAAGACGGGGGAGAGTGAACGAATAATGGGAGCGAAAAAATGGATAGCAATGTTATTGGCAGGAGGCCAGGGTTCAAGGTTAGGTGAATTGACAATCGGTTTGGCAAAACCAGCTGTTCCCTTTGGCGGTAAATATAGAATCATCGATTTTCCATTAAGTAACTGCACTCATTCTGGTATTGATACGGTTGGGGTACTGACCCAATACCAGCCATTGATTCTAAATGATTATGTTGGTAATGGCAAAGCTTGGGACCTTGATCTGGATGTTGGCGGAGTTTCCGTACTTCCCCCTTATCAAGGGAAAGAAGGCGGTGAATGGTATAAAGGGACGGCAAACGCTGTTTATCAAAATATCCAATATATTGATAACTATGATCCGGAACATGTACTGATTCTCTCCGGTGACCATATTTATAAGATGGATTACAGTAAGATGCTGGATTATCACATCGAAAAAAATGCAGAGGCAACCATAGCTGTCATTCAAGTGCCGTGGCAGGAAGCAAGTCGTTTCGGGATCATGAATACCAATGATGATGATAAAATCACTCAATTCGATGAAAAACCAAAGTATCCAAAGAGTAATCTCGCTTCAATGGGAGTTTACCTTTTCAAGTGGAAAACCCTAAGAAAGTATTTAATAAATGATGAAAAGGATGAAAATTCTTCCAATGATTTCGGCAGCAACATCATTCCAAAGATGCTTGAAGACCGAAAAAAGCTATATGCCTATCGTTTTAATGATTATTGGAAAGATGTCGGAACGGTCGAAAGCCTTTGGCAGGCACATATGGACTTATTGGAAGATACGCCAAATTTCCAGTTGGATGATCAGCAATGGAAAATTTTTGCCCGCAATGCAAATCATCCGCCGCAATATATATCACCGGATGCCGAGGTCAGTCAGTCGCTTATCAATGAAGGGTGCATGATACATGGGAAAATTGAACATTCGGTTTTATCCTATAATGTTCAGGTTGGCTATGGGTCAACCATAAAAGATTCAGTCATCATGCCTAATGTCACGATTGGTGAAAACGTTCATATAGAAAGAAGCATCATAGCCAGCAATTGTGTTATAGAAGATGGTGCCATAGTTGGCAATTCAGCGATTACATCCGATATTACCTTAATTGGTGAAAATCAGACCATTATCAATCCAAACAAAAAAAAGATCACTCACTCTTAACTAGAAAAAGGGGAAGATGCTATGGAAAATGTGTTGGGTATTATTAACTTAATCAATGAAAGACAACATTTAAAAGATCTGACTGCTCACCGAAATGTAGCATCTGTGCCATTTGGTGGACGCTACCGATTGATTGACTTTACGATGTCGAATCTCATTAATGCAGATGTATCAAAAGTAGCCGTTTTTCCAAAAGAAAAGTATCTTTCTGTTATGGATCATCTTGGCTCAGGTAAAGAATGGAACTTGGCTCGGCGTTCAGGAGGCTTATACATCTTGCCCCCTATCCATCCGGATGAAACGGTAACAGGTGATATGAAACAATTTTATGATCATCTTAAATTTTTCGAACGTGCAGAGGCAGATACTGTAATCATTTCCCCTGGAAGCCATGTATGCAAATTGGATTTTAATGAAGTGCTTGATTATCACAAAAAACAAAAAGCGGATATCACGGTCGTATATAAGGATTATGTAGGGGAATTGATTGAAAAACCAATCTATCACACTTGCTCGGTAAATACGGATGAAGACATTACTGACATTAGCTTTTATACCATCCCTAGACCAGGTGACCATGTTTGTCTAGAAACCTTCATCATAAGTAAAACGCTATTGGTGAACTTGATCAAAAGCTGTGTTGCCAGTGGGGAATATGACTTTTTGAAAGACGCTGTGAAAGCAAATCTTCATCGCTTTACAGTTAAAGGCTATAATTTTACTGGAGATATGCCATTCATCCATTCCATTGAAAGCTTTCATTCCAGTAATATGAATTTCCTGAACCCTTCGGTAATCCGTTCTTTCTTCGGGGATACTTGGGATGTTTATACAAAAATCAAACATGAGGCACCGACCAAATATTCAAGTTCTTCGAAGGTTACCAATTCATTGATAGCCAACGGTTGTGATATTGAAGGGACTGTCGAAAACAGTATACTATTCCGTGGGGTAAAGGTGAAAAAGGGTGCGATTATAAAAAATAGCATCATCATGCAAAAAGGCGTGATTGAAGAAGGAGCCATCGTTGAAAATGTCATAACTGATAAAGAAGTGAGAATTACTAGTGAAAAATCAGTTATTGGATTAAAACAGCCTACTGTAATAAAAAAAGCGGAAGTAATTTAATAGAGGAGGTGCGGCAATGAATGTTGTATTTGCTGCTTCAGAATGCGCCCCCTTTATAAAAACGGGAGGGCTCGGAGACGTTATAGGCGCGCTCCCGAAAGCGCTGAAAAAACAGGGAGTCCATGTAAGTGTCATCCTTCCTAAATATGGGGATCTTCCTAACCAAATCAAACAGGAATTGGAACATATGACGAGTATTGAAGTTCCTGTTGGTTGGCGCCAGCAATTCTGTGGCATCGAAAAACTTGTTGCTAATGGAATTACATATTATTTTCTGGATAATGAATATTATTTCAAAAGACATGGTAGTTATGGTTTCTTTGATGATGGCGAAAGGTTCGCCTTCTTTTCCCGTGCAATTTTAGAGGCTTTACCCTATTTAGAAGAAAAGCCGGATGTCATACACTGTCATGATTGGCAAACGGGCCTTGTCAGTGTTTTGCTGAAAGCTCACTATAGTAACCATCCATTCTATCAGGATATTAAAACGATATTTACTATACATAATTTACGCTATCAAGGAGTTTATCCTAAAGCTGTTTTAGCTGAATTACTCGATTTGAGTGAGTTATATTTTAATATCGATGGTCTTGAATTTCATGGAAATGTAAGTTATTTGAAAGGCGGCCTAGCTTTTTCTAACATTGTCACAACTGTAAGCCCAAGTTATGCGGACGAAATTCAAAGTCCTTATTTCGGGGAAAATCTGGATGGGTTTTTACGCAAGAGAAATGGTGACCTTAAAGGGATTATCAACGGAATCGATTATGAGGAATATAATCCGGCGGCAGATGAATATCTTGCTGTTCCATTCGATTCCTATGAGGGTAAGATGGAAAATAAGCGTCAGCTACAGGAATCGCTGGATCTTCCTGTAAATGATGGGGTCCCGGTTATATCCATGGTAACCAGGCTTGTTGATCAAAAAGGAATTGATCTTATTCTCCATGTTTTTCATGAAATGATGAAGCAAGGAGTTCAATTCATTCTTTTAGGTACGGGTGATGAGCAATATGAATCGGCATTCCGCCATTTAGCTGACCAATATCCAAATCAGGTTTCAGTCAATACATATTTTGATGAGGGTTTAGCAAGACGGATATATGCAGGTTCTGATTTATTCCTGATGCCGTCACAATTCGAACCATGTGGTATCGGCCAGCTTTTGGCGTTGCGTTATGGTACTCTGCCTTTAGTGAGGGAAACTGGCGGACTTCGGGATACGGTCATACCGTATAATCAATTTACTGGTGAAGGCAATGGCTTTAGTTTTACGAATTATAATGCACACGATATGCTTCATACAATTGAGCAATCTGTTGGTCTGTACAAATTCCAGTCGAAAAGATGGAGGAAAATGGCCGAAAGTGCAATGAAGCTAGACTTCAGTTGGACATCATCTTCCTTAAAGTATATTGAGCTGTATGAAAGTTTGATTCCTGTCATGAAGTGATAATTGGATAGGTAATACACAAAGCACTTGCGAATATTTTTTTCGTAAGTGTTTTGTTTCTTTTACCATCAAATATGGGTATATGTATAGATATATATATAATATTGCTGTGTAGGAGAATGAAAAGATGAAAAGAAGAAGAATGGAATTTGTATTTTTATTTATTTTAATTGCTTCAGTCTATATGATCCTATTCACTCAAGTTAGCTTCGACGTGAAGCTATTTTTTATTGGATTATATATTTTAGTCATGTTTATTACCATATTTTCACTCATGCTTGAAAATAGATTTGCCCACGAGACCCTTTTGTGGATGTATGTGCTTTTGTTTTTCCCGGTATTTGGATATGTATTTTATCTATTCTCAGGTCAGCTCTATTTAAAGGGGTATTTATTTCAAACTAAAAGGAAAAAAGATCGTGAAGAATGGAAGAGTCTTGTCACACAGGTATCATCTCCAGATTTATCGTTCTTGAGTAATCATCAGCAATCATTTGCAGCTTTTGCCAAAAATGCTTCTGAGACCATCATTAGTACATCATCGCAAACGGAAGTATTGAAAAATGGTAATGAAACGTTTACAGAAATCATAAAACAGTTAAAAAAAGCTGAGAAATTCATCCATATTGAATATTATATCTTTCGTTCCGACAGGCTTGGTACTGAAATTATAGATATACTTATTGAAAAAGCAAAAAATGGTGTGGAAGTTTTATTCATTTTTGATGCGGCCGGAAGTTTAAGCCTTTCAAATAATGAAGTTAAACGAATGAAAAATGCCGGGATAAAAGCATATCCATTTTCGCCACTGAAACACGGATTTTTTAATCAAAAGTTTAATTTTAGGAATCACCGTAAAATCATCATCATAGATGGGGAAGTTGGCTTTGTTGGAGGTTTAAACGTAGGAGAGGAATATTTGGGCCGAAATAAAAACATTGGCTTTTGGAGAGATACACATATGGTACTTAAAGGTGAAGCGGTATTTATGCTCCATACTGTTTTCCTTTTGGATTGGGAATATGTCAGCGGGGAAGATGTATTGCAAGATCGTCCAGAATTCAAGAATAAAGTGGAACAAGGGGATGGAGCCGTTCAGGTGGTAGCAAGCGGACCTGATACACAACAGGGAATCATGAGTGATTATTACTATTCACTTATCACAAACGCGACTGAATCAATCTGGATTGCAAGTCCATACTTCGTACCTAATCAAGCGATTAAAGCAGCCATTAAACATGCCGCAATTAAGGGGATACAAGTCAGGCTTATGGTTCCGGCAGTAAATGATGGGTTTTTAACCCAATTTGGGAGTCGCTCCTATTTCGGGGAGCTGCTACAATTCGGTGTAGAGGTATACTTGTATAAAAAGGGTTTTCTACATCAGAAACTTATTATCGTTGATGGTGATATGGCTTCCATAGGAACGGCAAATATGGATATGAGAAGTTTTCATCTGAATTTTGAAGTCAATGTCTTTCTTATGGGCAGCCGTTCCATTGAAGATCTCATCATTCATTACAAAGAGGATATGGGGGATAGTGAAAAACTAGATTCTATCGTTTATAACAAGCGTGGTTTACTGGAACGTTCAAAAGAATCATTTGCCAGATTGTTTTCGAATGTACTCTAATGGGAAAAAAAGCAGATAAATAGTATAGTTGAAATGTAAAGAAATTAATTGGCCATAAGGAGAATTAAAGAAAATATGAAATTGGTTTCCTGGAATGTGAATGGAATAAGGGCTTGTGTAAAAAAAGGATTTTTAGATTACTTTAAAGATGTGGATGCAGATATTTTTTGCCTTCAAGAAACTAAACTACAAGAAGGGCAGATTTCACTTGAGTTGGAAGGGTACCATCAATATTGGAATTATGCATTGAAAAAAGGATATTCCGGTACAGCCATTTTCACGAAGGAAAAACCGCTTTCCGTGAAATATGGGGTAGGGGAGCTGAACGAGGAGCCGGAAGGCAGGATCATAACACTGGAATTCGAGAAATTTTATATGGTGAATGTTTATACACCCAATGCAAAAAGGGATTTATCCAGGCTGAATTACCGTCTCGAATGGGAAGATGGGATGATAAATTATCTTAAGGAACTGGACTTGGTGAAGCCGGTTATCTTTTGTGGGGACCTTAATGTCGCGCATTCTGAGCTTGATTTAAAAAACCCAAAAACCAATATTGGGAATTCCGGTTTCACTAATGAAGAGCGTGGAAAGATGACTGATTTACTTGATGCAGGATTTATCGATACTTTTCGCTATTTTTATCCGGACCGGGAAGGTGCCTATAGTTGGTGGTCATATATGGCTAAAGTGAGAGAGCGGAATATCGGGTGGAGAATCGATTATTTCATTGTTTCAAAACGTTTGGCGGATTCCTTATTAGAGGCTAACATTCACTGCGATGTCATGGGCAGCGATCATTGCCCTGTTGTCTTGGAAGCAAATCTCTAAATCGAATAAATCCGGTTAAATGGGAATACTATGGTTATCCATATTCAACAGGAGGTTAGATTATGAACACATTTATCGTGGGCTTTCATAAGGAAGATAATGTAGACAGCATGCAAGTGCAAAAATTGACGTCGGCTGAGTTTGAAAAATCAACATCACTCGGTTTTCGCAGATTATTTGAACTGGATACAAATATCGGGTATTTCGTTTTTTTTGATGCTGAAGATGATGAGGGTGATTTATCCCATCTAGTTTTACAGTATGAAGAAGATAGTCAGGATCCAAGTGATTGTTACTCCTTTACTAAAAATGATTTTTATGAGTTCATGGCACTTTATTTACAAGGGATGGATGAAGTGGAAGTGGAGAATGAAGAAGATGATGACAATGAAGAGTATGGACCAATACACCATCTTGCCCATTTGATGTTTCATATTGTTGAAGAAGGAAAATCCGTAAAGCCATAATGGACGAGTAATGAGATGAAGGGTACTTGTGAGCTTTGTGACAGGGATGAGATAGAACTGACCATCCATCATTTAACACCTAGAGAATTAGGCGGCAGCCATTTACCCATTGCCTATCTCTGTAAATCTTGTCACAAACAGATTCACGCCCTGTATTCAAACCGAGAGCTGGCCATCCGGCTGAATACCGTGCTATTGCTGAAAGATGATGAAGAATAAAAAAATACTTAAAGTGGATTAAAAAACAACCGATAACGAGGGCAATGAAGATCAGAAAACCAAAAACGAAATAATGCAAAAGCCCATCTTGAAAAGATGGGCTTTTGCATTTCATTCAGCTTGCTTTATTTTTCAACCGGTCCAATAAAAATCCACCTTTAAAATAACGTGGTTCATATGAAATGATGAAAGCCTTAGGTTCAAACTTTTCAACGGTTGCTATCAATTCTTGTTCCCGATTCCGTTTTGTCAAAATTTCCATACGATAACGGTTGCTATCCCTGCCCTCGCCCGTATAAAGAGTTACACCAAATCCGTTGTTCCTCAGTGTATCTACCAAATGTTCATTTTTGGTTTGAGTATTAACGGTTACATTAATAAAACCGATGGCAAGTTTTTGCTCAATTTTCGTACCAAAAATTATTCCGATTCCAAAACCGACTGCATATACAACCATGGCGAGTATGCTTTGGTCACCGCCAAATACTAGGGATAAACCAAAAACGTATATTAACATTTCTGCTATACCAAGTATCGAGGCAAGTATGGTAATATTTTTTACTAAGAAAATGGTTCGCAACGTGTAAATCGGAACATAAATAAGTTGTAATAGTAGAATCAGAAGTATTTCTTTCACTTGAGCACCTCACCAACATCTTCCAGTTTAATTAGACGTTTCAACTTGGGGATTGTTCATTCCATAAGTAACATCTTCCATAATCTAACCACAATATAATAGTGGAATTCAATGGGGAATATTATGTATTTTTTGTGTCATTTCCATCGACACAGAATTAAAATCCCATAAGATTTTTCAATATTCTTTTTTTGAATAATTTGGTATCATTATCCTTATTAATTCATATGGGGGGAATGATGATGTTTAATTATGATGGTCGGATATTCAAGGCTAAAGTCAATTCTGAAAATGGAGAAGTGTCAGGAAATACTTCCTTCCACTATTCACAAGAAGGCTCAATTCTTTCAGCAAGTTATCAGGGCGGAGAGATTGTTAAAGGGACTTTAATAGGGCTTGTCAATCTGGATGGAACTCTTGAATTCAGGTATAATCATATCAATGAAAAAGGGGAAATTAGAGGAGGCAGCTGTCTTTCCACCCCTGAAATGTTGCCGGATGGAAGGATACGTTTGCATGAAAAATGGAAATGGTCAGATCTTGAACAGACTGAAGGACATTCCATCATTGAAGAAGTGAAGAAATAACAATTTACTTAGAGGGGTTTGAGGACAATTACTACTATTTGTTTAGTGCGGCATGGTCAAACAGATTGGAATGCACTAGGGAAACTGCAGGGGCAGACTGATATTCCTTTAAATGAACTCGGAAAGATTCAGGCACGGCAATGTGGTGAATTTTTGTCAAAAGATGATTGGGATGTAATTATTTCAAGCCCTTTAAAAAGGGCAAGGGAAACGGCAGATATCATTTCGCATTATATTGAAGTCCCGGTTATTGAAAAAATGGAATTCATTGAAAAGAATTTTGGCGTCGCTGAAGGAATGACAGCAGCTGAAAGGGAGTCAGCATTCGTGAATAAAGAATATCCTGGTCAAGAAAATCAGAAATCTTTACGAAACAGGCTGATGAATGGACTCCAGGAAATTCAGAAGGAGTATCCTGAGAGGAAAGTCATACTTGTTGCACATGGAGCCGTCATTCATTTTATTTTACGCTTGATGTCAAACGAGTCAATCGTATCCAACGAAATGCGATTGTTCAATGCATGTTTGAGTACGATTAGATTTGAAGTCGACTCTTGGATAATTAATAATTTCAATCAAGTAAATCATTTATCTTAGTCCTATTAAGCTTGGTTATAGTTAAAAAGGATATGGTTGATAGTAAGGTGCTAATTATAGAAAGAAGGGAATCATGACTAATAAGACGGCATTGATTTTAGGGGCTACAGGTTTGGTCGGCACCCAGTTGGTTAAAGAGCTAAGCAACAGCAAAATCTATAGTGAAATCCATTTACTGACAAGAAGCGAAATGAAAATCACTGATGCCAAGTGCATAGGCCATGTGGTGGATTTCGATAATTTATCCAAGTACGCCGATTTGTTCAAAGTCAGCGATGTTTTCATTTGTTTGGGTACTACGATCAAAAAGGCTAAATCGAAGGAAGCTTTTCGTAAAGTGGATTATGACTATGTTATCGAAGCAGCTAAAATGGCAAAGACGGCCAATGTTGAAAAATTACTCGTCATAACGGCAATGGGAGCGAATTCCAAATCAAAGTTTTTCTACAGTCGTGTTAAGGGCGATGTAGAAGGAACACTACAACACTTGGAAGTGAATACTGTACATATATTCCGCCCTTCCTTACTTCTTGGAGAACGCAAGGAATTCAGGGCAGGTGAAAAGATTTCTGGGCTGATAAGTACTTTTGCTAAATATTTCTTTGTGGGCCCTATACGCCCATATCGTGCAATAGAAGCAAACAAAGTAGCTGCTGCAATGTACGCTGCGGGTCAAACGACGGCAAAAGGATATCATTTTTATAATTCTGATGAAATAGAGAAACTTGCACAAAGAGAAATTATTAATCAGTGAAACGAGCCTCCAATAGGCTCGTTTTTTTATTTATTAGCAAATTTTAATCCCTGCTTATAAGGAAAAAGGAACGGATGAACATTTTCTGCTGAAAAAGGAGTGGAGTGTAATAGAGGTGGAGGACCAGAGGAACTTGGTAAAGCAAGGACAATAGAGACCTGAAAAGTCAATCTATAGACATCCGTGATACTAATCTTCCGGATGAAACTTGATTGTAACAAGGATTTCCACTACAATTTGTAGTGGGAGGTGTTAAAGGATGAATATTAAAAATTTTAAATATGATGAAGTTGGACTGAATCGTTTCTTTGGTCCATTGGAAGCTAATATCATGGAATATTTATGGGATAAAGATGAACAGAGCATTAAATCGGTTCAGCAATCATTGGAACTTGACAAACCTATCAATTTCAACACAGTAATGACCGTCATGAATCGTTTAGTAGAAAAAGGCATTCTTGAAAAGAGGTCTGAAGGGAGACTTTCATTATTTCGCCCGGTGCAGTCCAAAGCGGAGTTTTTAGAAGAGCAGTCAAAGAAATTGACTGAGAATTTGCTGGATGAATTTGGTGGGGCGGTCATAAGCCATATGCTGGATGCCATGAAAGACGCTGACCAAGGTTTAATTGAAAAATTGGAACAAAAAATCCAATCGTTAAAAAAGGATAAATTATAATGTGGAAGAGAAAGTCTTATTTTGTTATAAGTCTGAGCCTTTTAATTGCATGTGTAGTATGGTGCCAAATGGGAGCGTTTTTAGTACATATCTTTTTTGGTGTGAAGATTAAAGCCAACTTTTTTAAATTTTGTTTTAGTTTATTCAAGGAAGATTCAGTATACTACTTTGTGGTTGTCACCCTGCTCAGTATAATAATATCCTATAGTATATTGAGCACATTATTCAAAATTGCTGAGCAATACTTCTTATCCAGAAGATTTAAACAAAAGCTTTTTCTTTCAAAAAACGTTGATATGACAAGGTCCATAAATGAAACATTCAATCGGGTCAACAATGATATCTTAGTTGTGAACGTTGAACATCCTCTTGCGTTTACTCTTGGTTTCAGGCGGCCTTTCATTGTGTTCAGTATTGGCTTAATTCGATTATTGGACTTTGATGAACTAGAAGCGGTAGTGGAGCATGAAGCCTTTCACCAAAAAAAATATGATCCGCTGGTAATCTTTATTTTACAGTTGATCTCAGATGGGTTATGGTTTGTCCCACTGACAAAATGGTGTCATAAAAATTACAAAATAATAAGTGAATTATCAGCCGACGAGAATGCGATTAAAAAAATGGGGACTGAATTAGGCATAAGTGCCGCTTTATTGAAGTTAATTAAACATGGTTGCACTGATAAATCCTCTCCTGTCCTTGTCCACTTCTCCAATGAATCAGTTAACTATAGACTTCAGCAATTAATTGATCCCCATAAATCAATTCCTTTGAAGGCTGAAACTATCACGATTTTCGTTTCAATTTATGTTTTGGTTTTACTTCTGGGAATGACTATAGTGATTGTCGGATGACTTTCACTTGATTTTTTTACCACTTTACACTACACTTTGTAGTGTAAAATAAAAAAAAGGAGATGTGACATGAATAAACAAGAGATCGGTACCTTTTTATTAAGAGTTATGTTGGGAATTTCATTTTTCTTGCATGGTTTGTCAAAATTCAAAGGTGGATTGGATAACACTGCAGGATGGTTTCAAAGTATAGGCATTCCGGGATTTATGGCCTATGTAGTAGGTATTATTGAATTGGTTGGAGGAATTGCCTTAATTATAGGTCTTGGAACAAGAATAATTTCTGCCCTCCTTGTTTTCATCATGGCTGGAGCAATTGTTTATGTGAAATTCCCAGCAGGTTTTATGGGGAATGGAGAAGGTACAGGGTACGAACTGGATCTCGTACTTATGATTATTGCACTTCACCTAGTATTGAATGGAAGCCGATTCCTATCTATAGACTCTAAGTTACCAAACCTTAAAAAAGGACAAGATTCTGAAATGATAGCAAGTTAATTAAAATAAACGATATCACAAAAAATTAAACACTTTTTAAACAGACTTGAGGCATGAAACCGGCAATCTACTGGGGTCATGCCTTTTTCATTTCACCTTGTTCTCGTTTGAAATGCTTCATGATTTGAAAAACCGATAATAAATCAATCAGATTTTGGTAATCAAAAGTAGTTTTACATGACTGCATTAAAGGCCGGACCAACCACCTTGGAATTTTCATTTCAATCGTTAACACAAAAAAAATTGATAGTTTGCAGTAAATTTTAATTGACGAACACATGTTCCGTGTTATAAAATACAATCATGGGTAATAATGGTATGGTGGTTATTGCCACTGACCAGTTCAAAAGGAAGCTTGGAAATTTCTCAAGCTTTGTAAAAAAACTCAAAGCAAAAGGAGCTATTTAATTATGACAATGCGATTATCTCCATATTTAATGATGAACGGAAATACAAAGGAAGCGATCCAATTTTACGAAAAAGCATTGGATGCAAAAGTCGTTTTTAATCAAACTTTTGGAGAAATGCCAGAAAACCCGGAATTTCCTCTGCCAGAAGAAGCAAAGGATCTTGTGGCGCACGCAATGTTAAAGGTTGGGGAAACGGACCTCATGTTTTCCGATACGTTTCCAGGTCAAACCAGTCAATCTGGAGATCAAGTCACGATCTGTATTTCAATTAATGATATTGAAAAATCAAAACGAATCTTTGAAACTTTGTCGCAAGGTGGAGAAGTGAAAATGCCGCTGCAGGAAGCATTTTTCAGCCCTGCTTATGGGATTGTATCAGACAAATTCGGCGTAACCTTCCAAATTTATACAGAGGGTCAACAATAATTTTCTGTAGTTAAATAATATCAACATGGAAATAGCGGCTGTTTTAGTGTCTTTTAGTTGCAGCTTAAATCGTAATTGATGAATAAATAAATCCCAATTTCTCATTTATATCACTGAGAGATTGGGATTTTTAATATTGGAATTTCCTTAACGCTGTAAATCCACTTATTGCTTGCGGTACTCCTTATGGGATTATTGGTATGATTCTTATCTCTTTTCATATGCAGCCAAAAATCATCCCGCACGGTAGCATAGCATGTAAGATATGTATAATGTAGCGTTCATTCTCACTTTCCCATGATCCTGGATTCAATCTGAATGTATATATTGCTCATAATAACTGAACTCCACCATTGATTTCATGACTTTAGTAGTTACCGATAATTTATTTCTGGTTTCACACTTTTAATTTTGATACCTAATCGTTACCTCTCTGTGATATTCGTCATATATTCTTCATCTATTTGTTCTTTGTTTAGAAAATGGCTATGCTATTATTTAAAACATTGACATACAAATTAATCGCATTCGTTGAAAAATATATTCCTTTTAATAGGCTAATATCATTCGAGTAACATTACATTGCGTAATAAGGAGAAAGGGGGAACAATGTGAACACAGATCAAGCTTTCGACCTGTTAAAGGATGCAGGAGTAACAGAAAGTAGCAGTATACAAACTGTAAGACGCTGGCTTCGTGAAGGTAAGATTAAATATGAGGGAGGAAACAAGAATAGAAAAGCCGGATACATAATGGATGGCACAGATCAAGCATTTGAAATGTTGAAAGATGCAGGAGTAACAGAAAGTAATAGTGTACAAACTGTAAGACGCTGGCTTCGCGAAGGTAAGATTAAATACTCTGGAAACGGAAAGAGGAACAATGGTTACATAAGCGATGGCTCAGCTTCAAAGCTGGCTATAAATGATATCATAGATCAAAATAAGGACGAAATCATACATCGATTAAAATTAAAAATACAAGCTCAAGATAAGCATATAGAAGGTATTGAAGAACTTCATGAGACTGCAAAAAGAATATTGATTCAGCAGAGGGATATGTTCAAAAAGGAAGTTACCATTCTAAAGAATGAGAAGAGTGAATTACAAAATGAAACAAAGGATTTATTAAAAGAAAATATTGAATTACGTAATGAATTGATAAAATTAAAAGAAAACATCAGAAACAATTACAATATTGACTCCACTACTCAATCAAATGATTATAGTGAAAAATTAGGGCTTTCTAAAACGGCGAGCAATAAAGAAGTATTAGCAGAATATAAAGGGTTATTAAAAATAACTCATCCAGACCATAATGGCAACGCGAAGGTATTCCATTACATTAAGACCGATTACGATAATTTTAGAAAAAGTACTAAGGGTAAATGAATAGTGTACTCAGAAATTTTGGAGTTCAAAGAGACCAACCAGTGTTAATTTAGACTATTGATCATTCTTTTTTTGATTTCATCGTTTGGCCATTTTTAATAAACAGAATCCTAATGAACAAATAGGTGCCTAATTAACAAAGGCACCTAAAATTAAGACTTTTAAAGTCAATCGTTTAAACATTATCAAGCTGCAGACTATTTTTGTCTCCTCATCCATTGTGTTGCAACCCATTTTTCACCAGTGATAACGGGTGCTCCAGCGTGTAGAGTTAGTTCGTTTAGATTTTTGTCGTTGTAGAAGTATTCGAAATACACAGCCATTCCCTTTCGCGGGGACACTGAAAAATTCAGTTTAGGAAAAAAAGTTTCTCCCCCATGCTCCACATCATTTAAGTACATGATGATTGTGCTAATTCTATTATTTTTTGCTGCTATACTTGAGGATGTAAAAAAATCAAAATGAGCTTTATATTCTTGCCCAGGAGTATATTTAAGAATTTGAATACCATCTCCATGTTCAATGGGTATATTCATGATTGTTGAAATCCTTTTTTCGATTTTGGTAATGATTTCATATTCATTTTCTTGAAAAAACATACTACTGCTCGTTCTTATCTCATTTACTTCGTGCTTAACTCCAATTTTGGAACGATTCATTCTGTCTTTTGACAATTCAATAAGTCCGTCACATTCTTCGTCACTCAAAACATTCCCTAATATTACAATTAGTGGTTCATCTAATCTAGCAATTACATTAATTTCTCGATCTTCCGTTTTGATTTTATTTCCAATATGATTAAAAATAGTTTGTTCTTTACTTATTTTATTTTCCACCGTCAACTTTCATCGACTCCTAATAGAAAGAATTTTCCGAACAATTAGTTTGAATTGCCACTGTAAGCGTTTTACTATGTTAATTATACCATGAACCTTGTTATATAACTGTTTCTTAGTTCTTGCTAACAGTGCACCGATTATGAGGTGGACCAGTAAAAATTACTGGTGACCTGGCGCTTGATTATGGCAAACTCTAATCATTTACATAAAATATAGAAAGCTCACAATCTGCCCAAGTCACTTTGTAAAGATATTCATGTGTGTATTTTCACCAAAATTCATACGTGAATTTATGTCCTTCTTCATCAATTATAGAAGGACTTTTCAAAAAAGGAACATATTTCATTTTGTAATAAGCCGTTCAAGAAACTTAGAGAAAAAGAGATAAAGAGAAAAAGAAATGTATGATAGGAAATGTGAAGGAAGTGAACGAAAGCGGAGGACTTTAAATCTTTCAGTGTTACTGAAGGGATTAAAAAGGTGATGTAATAAAAAATCCAACTTCGTTTCCGCTGAATGGTAAGGGGTCGCAAGGGGCCGTTTTAAAAATTTCTTCAGACAAATGTGTGAAAATTTGTAAAAACCAGAATATGCCATTAAAGAGGGGGATGTATTGAAAATTGCACAAGAGTCTTCCACTATTCCACGGCTTTATGAGGTGGGGAAAAACTATATTATTATGGAATATCTTGAGGGGTCAACTATATTCCAATATTTAGAATTTGGAGGGATCCTATCCGGAAAATTGATGAGGCAAATTCTTTTTGCGCTTAAAGAAATGGAGCGTTTAAAGTTTATCAGAATGGATGCCTATTTGCGCCACATTATTGTAACTAAGGATGAGGAATTAAAAGTAATTGATCATTATAGCTCCTATACAAGGAATCGAAACAGGCCAGAGTCGATATTCAAAGGTTTAAAAAAGTTGGGTCTATTACCATTGTTCTTGGAAGAGTTAAAAGAAATGGATCCCGAGTCCTATATGGAATGGAAAGATTTACAGATAAAAAAAGTAACTCCTTTAAAGCTAATAAGGAGTTACTTTTTTCTGGGGAAAAAACCAGCGTTATCTTGGATTGCTATGATGCTGGATGATACGATCAACGATATCTGGCAATTTAATTTTCTGGTCTAAAAGAAACTTGTAGAGAGCATCTCTATCCTCCGTACTCACATTCCACTCTTTTGGGATTGATTCAATCACTTGAAAAATCGATTTGTTCGGCAAATTCACTATTTTTTCTATATACGATGTAAGCTCTGTGTGATCATCGAGAAGAGAGAAGGTCCATTTATAAAAAGGCCAATGGTAGTTATATACCGGTGTTTCTCTCAGCGTTTGAGCTGACCATTGGTAACGTCCCGGAAAAACTCTGCCATGATCAATCATATGGACATAATAGCCACCATCACTGAGATTTTCCAAAATGACATTCATCGTACCTCGATCAGAGTTATTTACCCATTGGTCGAATACCGTTATACCGGCTAGCATATCGCGGTTTTTAACATCCGACTTAGTGGGAGGATTTAATCTAACATTTTCGAAAACTGTACTGTTTTTAATAAAAACACAGCCATATTGGTATCCAGAACTATAGTTGTGTTTAGTGGATTGTAATTCAGGAGTTTTCTTGATAAATTCTTCTGGTATATATACAAGATCAAATGGGATAACGGGAAGTGAAAGGAGCTCTGCCAATTTGCCGATCAGGTATTCATTAACCACTTCTTTTTCTCTATCTTTAATAGTATCGAACCACTTCACGACATATTCTTTACCATCGCTGAAAAGAATGACATGAGCTGTTCCGCCCCTTAATGTTTGTACATATCGAACTGGATATTTTGTCATATCACTTTGTCTCCTTTAAAAAGATTTGTCTAGCTCTATTTCTTTTTTACCTTATCTTTTTTATTAACCATATTGCTCTTGCATTGTTCAATGAAATTGGTTATAAGATTCGGTAAATGACTTTTTTGTTCTAAAATAAATTTGTACAGCGCTTCACTTTACTCCTTCGGGACCCCACCATCTACAGGGATGGTTTGGGTAACTTCATAGTTGATTCGTTTGAAAGGGGTACAATTTTTTTAGCATAGAGGAGCCCCCTCGGTTAGTTTCTTGGTAAGGGATATCGTATTTCAGATTCTGGGTAAGCGTTTTTTCAGACCAATGATATCCACCCAAACATGTTCCATGATCAATCAAATGGACATAATTACCGGCTTCCTGTACTACAATGTAAATGATTATGGTCCAATCTCGCTTATTGTCATTCTGAACTGAATTTGTATTTTTTGGAATGTGATTTAGGAGTACTTTTATGAATCCATCTGGGATATATACTAGTCCGAGGGGAACAAAAGGAGGGAAGGAACATCGCTAATTTACTGAGCACATAATCATTTACTTTGACTATTCAATTAACTTCGTTATTTTTTTCCATTAAGCTGTATAGCCTTTGTTGTTCGATGATTTGTTTTTTTAAATCAAAATTTTCATCAATAACCTGTCTTGCACTTCTGGTATATCTCTTCCATACTCTTGGATGGTTCAGGAAATATTTTATACCTTGAGCCAATTTTATATCATCTTTCTCAGGAACAAGGTATCCTGTTTTTTTATGCTCAATCAATTCCGGGATCCCTCCATGAAAGGTGGAGATGACTGGTAAACCGCTTGCCATGGCTTCTTTTAATGCATTTGGGATTCCTTCTACATCGCCATCTTCGCCCGTTTCACTGGCAAGGCAAAAGAGATGGGAATCTCTTAATTCCTTAGAAATTTGGTTAGAATCCATTGGCCCCCTAAGAAAAACGTGTTCGTTTAATTGGTTTTCATCAATGAAAACTCTTAGCTTCTCTTCATCTTCACCTGTCCCAATGATGTGCAGTGTCGTTCTTGGGTATTCCTGATGAATCCGTTGAAAAGCCTTCAAAAGCGTAAAAAATCCTTTTTTCGCGACAAGCCTGGCTACAGACAAGATTCGAATTTCACCTCCCTTAGGTAGGGAACGTTGGACATATGGGTATAAATCTAAATCTAGACCGCCATATAATACATGTATTTTATCTTCTTTAAATCCTAATTTTTTTAATTCATCTGCAAGAAAATGGCAAACAGCAAAACAACCAGCTCCATGTTTTACTAAATTTTGATATCGGAGTACATTTTTGCGAAATCTCTTATATGTTTGAGTGGATGAATCACGTCCCCGAAAATGTACAATCAAAGGAATATCATACTCTAAAGCTATTGGTAAAATATCGGTGGAATGTTTCCCTTGATGAGCGTGAATCGCGACGACATTTTGCTCCTTAAGGAAGGTACCAAGGTCTTGAATTTCGTTCAAATTATAATAATGTTCAAACTGAAATTGAACATTGTCGCTATTTGGGTAAGGTCCTATTACAATAGGCCGATATTGATCCAACATAATGATCTGATTGTACATAAATCCTTGATTTATTTTAATAGGCTCTCTAATGTAAAAAGCGATTGTCTTCACTATTTCAATCCCTTCCTTCCCTCTAAAATCATATTTTCGATAAAACTTTGAAATATTTGTCGATCTCGTTCAGTTAAATCTTTCGGAAAAGCGGACCATTTAAAAAATTGTACCTTTTGTATTTCTAAATCATCAGGTGTTAAATCTCCGCTGAGTATTTCTTTGGTCACGTAAGCAATATTGACTGGAAAGTATTCATCACCATTAGGAAGCTTCGTAAAATAGTCCTTCCCTGAAAAAACGCCAATTAATTGAAGGTTGCCAATGTTAATCCCTGTTTCCTCCAAAATTTCACGTCTGCATGCCTCTTCCGCAGATTCTCCTAATTCAATAAAGCCGCCTGGAAATTTCCACATATTATCGGATTGTACCATCAGAAAACGGCTGTTCTGATCGATAACCAAAACGGTGACCCCCGTAAGGATCAAAGCTCTAGTCCCAACGAGAGCACGTAAATCTTCAATGTATCCCATCACAAGTCTCCTTTCTGATCATTTCCTTTCTGGTTTTTACTCTTTTATAGTAAATGCAAAATAGAAAAGATTCGAAACGGACAAGTACATATATTTGTATGTTTTTTGTAAATTTCTTAATTGTATGTGTATGAGCATAAGACACTGAAGAAATGCTGGGAAAAGATTTCCTTAAGAGAATTATGCACCAATTGCTAATAGGTCCTTCTCGTCCTTAAGAACCCAGTAAAAGAGGGTATGACTTAATTTTGTGAAAAAGTGTTATTTACCTAAAGCAACTAATCGATGATTTCATATTATAGGTTATGGTTATTAAAAAGAAGAAAAGAGGTGCAAGATTAGATGGATGATTTTAAATTAATAAAGGTTGAAAGAATAGAAAAGAACGGTAAAAAAGAACTTATTATTCATAATCCAACCACGTTAAAACTAATTGGGGAAGGAAGTCAAGGTGCAGTTTTTCAGCTTGATGAAGATCTTTGCGTAAAAATTTATGTCAATCCAAATGCAGCAACTAAAGAGGGGAATGCACTTGAAGCAGCGAAAGAAACTCAAATTGTTCCGAGGTTATATGAAGTCGGACCAAACTATGTAATCATGGAATATTTAAAAGGTCCCAATTTAAGAGATTATTTGAAAAAAACGAAAGATATTCCCGAATCGTTTACAGAACAAATCATAATGATTCGAAAGGAACTAAAGAGAGTTGGATTTATTAGAATCAAGACCTCAATCGGACATTTTGTTGTAACAGAGGGGAATGTGCTGAAAGCAATCGATCATTCAGATGGTCTCACAATGAATGATCCATATAATCCGAAGATGTTTCGTGATCTAAAGAAATTGGGGTTATTGGATACATTCCTGGAACAAGCAAAGAAAATCGATCCTGAATCATATGAAGACTGGCAGAAAAATATCGATTTCAATGCGATATAGGAAACCTACCCGTTAGGATGACAATATGGGCAGATGGCTTCAGCAAAGGCTCTAACCGGTTCAAGTATGGCATACGTCAAAAAAATTTATGATGAATACCTCACAAAACCAATTATGTTGTACAAGCAGGAAAATCTAAAAGAGTCGATTCCTTAACGTTGAACTGCACCCCAATTGTTAGACACAACTTACAATTGGAGGTGCAGTTTTTTTATGGCGAGATTTTCTTCAGAGAAAAAATACAGGCAGTAAGACAATATATAGATGGTAATGAGGGAGGAAAAACAATTGCTAAATCTATTGGTGTTCATCCGAGTTCACTCCATCAGTGGATTAAACAATTTGAACTTTTTGGTTTAGATGCTTTTGAAAAACGCTATACACCCTACCCCGCAAAGTTTAAACTAGATGTACTCAATTATATGAACGAACACGGGGCGTCCATCCATGAAAAAATAAGACATCAAGTACTCAAGTACCGGAAGAAGGATCAATAGAGGCTTTACAGGCGGAGAATGAACGTTTACGTATGGAGAATGCCTATAGTTCAAAACAAGGAAAAATCACCAAACAAGACAAAGCACAAGTAGTCTATGAATTAAGGAATGCATTACCGATGAAAGCACTTATACAGCTGGCAAACATTTATCGTAGCACGTATTACTATTGGGTAAAAAACTTCGGTCGTCCTGATCCAGATGCAGAACTGAAAGTATTGATTATCTGTTTTCGATGAACATGAGGGTCGGTTTGGTTACCGGAGTATTCGTGATGAATTTAAAAATCGCGGACACAAAGTAAACCACAAAAGGTACAGCGTATCATGAAAGAACTAGTGCTAAAATGTCTTGTCCGTATGAAAAAATACCGCTCTTACAAATGGACTGTGGACAAGATTACACGAAATATTTTAGATCGCAATTTCAAAGCTGAAAAACCAAATGAGAAATGGGTTACGGATATTACAGAGTTTAAATTATTTGGAGAAAAGCTATATTTATCGCCGATATTGGACTTATTTAATGGAGAAATCATTACGTATACAATCGGTTTATGACCAACACTAGTCACTCATATCAACGATGTTAGATCAAGCATTTGAACGGTTAACAGACGACGATACTCTCCTTATTCATTCAGATCAAGGCTGGCCTTATCAAATGAAACAATACTGTAATGCCCTTAGGGAGCGTGGCATTACGCAAAGTATGTCTCGCAAAGGGGATTGTTACGATAAAATCTGTTATGGAAAATTTCTTTGGTATCATGAAATCGGAACTTCTTTATCTAAAAGAATTTTAAAGTGTGGAACACTTTAAACAAGAACTAGCAAAATATATAGAATACTATAATCACAATCGAATCAAGGCAAAATTAAAAGGCATGAGCCCGGGATACAATACCGAGCTCATGTCTAACAAGCTGCCTAACGAGATAACCTGTCTAACTCTATGGGGTCAGTTCACGTAAAGGAGTTCGACTTTTTAGGTTGGAATTCTCTTAGACTATAAAATTTTCGAAATTTACTCCCGTTCATAAAAGTACACGTTCGCGAACGGTGGCGTTTTTTCCTGAGACAGCCATTTTTAATGTTCGTAAAACTACGAACGTTTTGAATGCGTCATTTTTATTTTTTAATAATGAAAACGCTAAATGTTTTTAGTACATTGTTTCTTCTTCGGTAATACCCATGTAGCGTAGGGTGACAGAAGGATAGGAATGATGCAGGATCTGTTGCAGCATGGTAATATCCTTCGTGGCTTTGTAAAACCAATAGCCAAATGTCTTTCATAAGGTATGATTTCTGACATACTCCACGCCAGCAAACTCTGCAGCCTAATTTAACTGCCTGTAGGCCTGAGTTAGGCCTCCCTTTCTGGACGGGAATAAATAGTAGGGACTCTGGACGTTTTTGGCATAGCAACAGACCTCCTGAAAGCAATTCGCGATTTACATATCGCGGATTTTTTCTGTTTTGCCTTCCTTGACCCGGAGATCTTGTTTTGTTTGCCTTTGAGTTCCAGGATCTGTTGCGTGGTTAGTCGGAGCAAGGTCCCCGACACGGAGGCCGGTTTCACAGTATTGCCCAATCCTGTTCTACAAATGTACATCCAGTGGTTTATCCAAACCGTTTACCGACCATTACACGAAAACCATGGTAACTCCATTGCATAAAAAGTGTAATGAAGTTTTTAATTTGGCACGTAACCGATAGGTTGCGAGGCTCGGCCACAGCCAGATTGGGATTCTTACATGTATAGCCTACTAGTCCCTGTTAAATAAAAAAAGGACTAATTGGGCTTCTAACTAGACCGAAAGTTGTCCTATTGCATATAAAGGATTAATGAATGACAAAAGGGAGGCAGCTTATGAAAATCCGAAAGGCTATTATTCCGGCCGCAGGCCTCGGAACCCGATTTTTGCCTGCAACAAAAGCTCAGGCTAAGGAAATGCTGCCGATTGTTGATAAACCAACGATTCAATATATTGTTGAAGAAGCAGTAGCTTCAGGTATAGAGGAAATTATTATCATAATCGGTAGAGGAAAAAGATCAATAGAGGATCATTTTGATAAATCCTATGAGTTGGAAGATGCACTTTTAAGAAAAAATCAGCTCGATATTTTAGAGGAAGTTCAGAAAATATCTAGTTTGGCAAATATCTATTATGTCCGCCAAAAGGAACCGATGGGGCTAGGACATGCAATTCTCTGTGCTAAAAGCTTCATTGGAAATGAACCTTTTGCTGTTTTGTTAGGGGATGACATCGTTATGTCTGAAACACCCTGTCTGAAACAAATCATCAGTGTTTTTGAGTATTGCAACAGTTCCGTCGTAGCTGTTCAGAATGTACCGGAAAAGGATGTCAGTAAATATGGAATTATTAAGCCAAAAGGGACAATGATTGAGCCTAACCTTTTTCATATTGATTCTTTGGTGGAAAAACCGAAAAGGGAAGAGGCTCCTTCCAGATATGCGATAATGGGGCGTTATGTTTTTAGACCTGAGATTTTTGAAACAATGTCAATGCTTCCGGTTGGACATGGTAATGAATTACAACTTACTGATGCCATAAATGAGCTAAATAAGCAGCAGGCAGTATTAGCATATAATTTTGAGGGAAACCGATATGATATTGGTGATAAAGTTGGATTTATTAAGGCAACAATAGATTTTGCTTTGCGCAGGGATGATATAAGAGACGAGGTACTTTCCTATTTAAGGGATGTAAATAAGAAAGAAAACCTTCAGATTATAAAGAGAGAGCTTGAATAATATGAAAATTGCTGTTTTGGGTACAGGTTATGTCGGGCTTTCCACTGGTGTTTGTTTGTCAGAAATAGGGCATAGTGTCATTTGTATCGATACAGATGACAAGAAAATTAAAAGTCTACGTCAGGGGATTTCTCCAATATATGAACCGGGTCTGGAGAATTTGCTTGCTCAAAATGCTGCAGCGGGTAGACTGCTATTTACAACATCTCATCGAGAAGCGCTAAATGGTGCCGAGATTATCATCATTGCCGTAGGAACACCGCAAATGGAGGATGGGGGAGCAGATTTATCGTATATTGTGCAAGCCGCGAAGGATATTGCTGCGAACCTAGTACAGAGTTCAGTAGTCGTTATAAAGAGTACTGTGCCAGTTGGTACGAATGATTTTATTAAAAAAATTATGGAAGAACTTTGTAACAAAAGGATCACCTTCAATATGGTTTCAAATCCTGAATTTTTAAGACAAGGGTCAGCTGTTATGGATACGATGCAAGCAGATCGAATCATCATTGGTTCTGAAAATGACGAGGCGGCTAAGAAAGTACAAGAAATGTATCGTCCGTTAAATGTACCATTTATATTAACAAGTATTAGAAGTGCGGAAATGATTAAGTATGCTTCTAATGCCTTTTTGGCGACTAAGATTAGCTTTATCAATGAAGTTGCCAATTTATGCGGAGTAGTAGGTGCAGATGTTAAAGATGTAGCAAAGGGAATGGGAAAAGATAAAAGGATTGGAGAAGCTTTTTTACAGCCCGGTATTGGTTATGGAGGATCTTGTTTTCCAAAGGATGTTAAAGCGTTGCTTCATACTGCCAAGTTAAATGGAGTACATTTTTCCTTGTTAAAAGAAACAGTAGCGATTAATGATTATCAGCAGGAACTCCTTGTAACGAAAGCGGTAAATCGCTTGGGGGATTTAAAAGGGAAAAAGGTTGCAATGCTTGGTCTTGCTTTCAAGCCAGAGACAGACGATATGAGGGAAGCACCATCAATAAAAATTGCGCGTTCATTAACCAAACTTGGAGCAGAAGTGGTAGCTTATGATCCGGTTGCAATAGATAATGCGAAGAACATATTAGGGGATACAATTAGATTTGCCAGCTCAGTTCGCGAAGCGACAGTGGATGCGGATGCTGTATTTATTGTTACCGAATGGAATGAGTTTAGACATTTAGATCTGGAGACATTGATGAACACAATGAAACAACCGATTGTTTTTGATGGTAGAAATTGTCTTGAAGAAAATCGAATCAGAGCTTGCAAGAAAATTGAATATTATCCAATAGGAAGGCCAGCAATTGTTATTGGTATGACATAAAACGAAACTTTTTCTAACACTTTATTAACGAGAACATGATTTTTTAAAGCCATATATTAGGTTAACTTAACCATTCAAGGGAGTTGTTATTCTATAGGCGGGCAAACTGGCAATGCAGCACCTTTGATATAGTTCTTAGGTGCTTTTTTTTATTTCTTTAAATAAAAGAAAAATCTTCATCGACCATTAGAACCATAGAAAAACGTCAATTATTAGTATCATTGTTTGCAAATACTCTTGTGTCATAGCACTTACTTAACTCACCGTTACATTAAGTAAACGCATACTCACTGCCATTTAGCTTTACTGTATGTTATTAGTCCATGCGTACTTATAGAGTCCTGCATAATATACTTGAAAAGGTGCAGGAAATTTGCTTACTATGCTAGAAAGGAGAACATTAATTTGCACACAGTTATGCATTTGAATTTAAGAGTTGATCCGACCCAATATATCCCACAGATTCGAGAAGTTCCTGATTATGATTATATTCATATGGTACGACAACCTAAATATATGATAGATCTTTCCCTTTTGAATGAGAAAGTTCATTATCTCAATGAAATTTTCTCACCAAAAGAATATGTGGAAAGAAATGATATCTCCCTCTTACATGCTCACCATGGTCAATTAGGGATGTTATTACTTCCTTTTAAAGAAGGAACAAACCTTCCGTTGGTAACAAGTATTCGAGGCAGGGATGCAACCCTAGCTAATCAGCCCATTGGCTATCTAGATAACATGAAAATGCTATTTGATCGAGGTGAGCGTTTTTTTCCAGTTTGTCAGTATTTAGCAGATAGGTTAATTGCTTGGGGTTGTCCATCAGAAAAAATTAGAGTGTTATATGGTGGCGTTGACCTTAACGAATTCAAATACCGGACTCCACATAAAGGGGGCTCTCAAAACATTTTATCCATCGGTAGGTTGGTGGAAAAAAAAGGACATCACATCTTAATGCAAGCTTTTCAAAAAATCAAAGATAAATTTCCAAATGCAACCCTGACGATCATCGGAAGAGGGGAGCTTGAAGAATATCTCATTTCTTTGGCAAATCAACTTAATTTAGGAGACTCTTTTCATTTATTAAATCATCTACCTAAAGATCAAGTACGAGAACAATTGACCAATGCAGATTTATTTTGCGCCGCGAGCCTAGAAGCCGCCGATGGAGATGTAGAAGGTATACCTAATACATTAAAAGAAGCTATGGCGATTGGGGTACCAGTGATTTCGACCAATCATGCCGGCATCCCTGAATTAATAACAAATAACAAAGAGGGTGTTTTAGTACAAGAAAATAATGTAGATGAACTGGCAGATGCTCTTGAATTTATGCTAACTAACAGAGAATTATGGGAAACATATACAGTAGTGGCTCGTCAAAAAATCGAACAAAACTTTAACCTCGTCCAACAGCTTCAACAACAAGCTGAATTTTATGATGAACTTTTAGCCCCTTATAAAGTAAGTAAACAAAATTCAGTAACACCTCGCCAAATAGATAAAAAAACCCTTAAGGAGAATACAAAGCCTCAACAGCAAGATAAGTATGATGGCGAAACAATAGCGCCTAGAAAAAAAGCCGGTTTAGCCAGAAAAGCCCTTATTTATATGCAACAGCATCAAGAGCATCAAGAGCATCAAGAGCATCAACAGCTTCAACAGCATCAACAGCTTCAACAGCTTCAACAGCTTCAACAGCTTCAACAGCTTCAACAGCTTCCACGGCTTCAACAGCTTCAGCAGCTTCAACAGCTTTCACAGCTTCCAAAGCTTCAGCAGCTTCAGCAGCTTAAGCAGCAGACTAAAGATAAAGTCAAAGATAAACATGTAGCATCTAATAAAAAAGACAAAAAAGCAAAGATTCAACAAAAGACTAAAGGTAATGAGGAAACAATAGCATCTCGTAAAAATAAAAATAAAGCTCAAAAATCCGAAAAAGTTAAAAAAGCCCTTAATAAAATTCAACAGTTTCAACAGAAGTCGATGGATGAGCAGTTAGGAGGAGATCATGGAGAATTTTAAAACCATTACTGTAACCAAAGGTGAAAAATCTTTGGAAATTCATAATCCCACAACCTATTCGCTGATTGGAATGGGTGCTCAAGGTGCAGTATTTAAACTTTCAGAAGATAAATGTGTAAAAATCTATTCAGACCCGGTACAAGCGAAAATGGAGGATGAAGCTCTTAATGCTGGAAAAAATCTACCCTTTATGCCTTTGGTATATGATACAGGACCAAACTATATAGTCATGGAATATTTTAATGCTCCAACCTTAAAAGAATACCTGAGAAATTGTACGTATATCCCTGATTCTATAGTAAAGAAACTTCTCTATATATTAAGGGAATTAAAACAAGCAAAATTCACCATGATAGATGCTCCCCTACGCCATATTTTTGTCGTTGGGAATGAGGAACTTAAGGTGATTGACCATGTAAATTCCTTTAAAAGAATGCATCCTGTACCATTAAAATTATTAAGAGATTTAAAAATAATCCTTTTAAAGGACTCGTTCTTAGCCCAAGTGAAAAAGCTCGAACCGGACACCTTCAATGAGTGGGAGGATTATTTCAATCAAAATAGTTTGGACTTTAGAAACATTCCCGTCCTCTCAGGAGGGTCAGGGAATGGAGTAAAAGTAGATAGCGCTATAACACAAACACTCATTGGAAAAGGGCATCAAGGTGCTGTTTATCGAGTGTCTGAAGACACATGCGTAAAACTTTACGGAAAAACTGAACATGCAAATCAGGAAAAAATGGTTCTTTTATCAAGTCAAGACTTGCCTTTTATCCCGAAAGTCTTTGAAACAGGACCAAATTATATTTTAATGGAATATCTATTAGGACCAGATTTAAATACGTTTCTTAAAAAACAATCAGTACTTTCTGAGGACATAACAAAACGTTTACTCTATATATTAAAAACAATGGAAAAATCAGGTTTTAAGCAAATTGATGCCCCATTACGGCATATTATTATAACCAGGAATGGTTTTAAATTAGTCGACCATGTGTACTCGTTTTCACGTGAACAAAAAAGACCTCTCGAGTTATTTAAAGACCTGCGAGAAAGAAATTTTTTAGATTCTTTTCTAAAACAAGTGAAGGCGATAGACCCTGGTACGTATGCTGAATGGACAAAAACACCAATCCCATTAGATGAAAATGAAAATACGCTTATGTAACTGAATCAACTGAATCCTAACGAAAAAATTAAAAAGGTATTACTCCTAATTGTTGAAGTTTTAGTTATCACAAAAATGAGCATATCAAAACCTATGCTGATTTTGCATTCAACGGTTTCCGAGATCGTTTTAGCTTAAACTTCATTCGTAGGTGCTAGTTCACAGCGGGTATAAGAGTGGAAAACTCATAAGGCTTAAAGCGAAAAAGGATATCATGTCATTGGTGGATTACGAATAAAACGTAAGTCTCTCCCCATGAAGATTTTGAGTTTGCTTCCTCTTTATATCCGTCATAATGAACACTGTTCTGTTATTGTAAAGGATCGAAAGTATCAATATATATATACGGATGCTTACTCAGTGTTCCAGAAAGGTGTCAAAATCCTATTGTATAGAAAGGATTGAAATCAATACTATGAACATTATAGTAACAGGGGCTGCAGGTTTCATTGGTTTCCATTTAACAAAACGTTTGTTAGCCCAAGATATCAATGTTATAGGAGTAGACAATATTAATGATTATTATGATGTTTCTTTAAAGAACAATCGACTCAAGATATTAGAAGAAAACCCTGATTTCGAATTCTATAAAATGGATTTGTTGAATAAAGAAAAATTAAATCAATTATTTAAAGACAGAACCATTGATATAGTCATCAACTTAGCAGCTCAGGCTGGAGTACGTTATAGCATAGACAACCCGGATTCTTATGTTAATTCCAACCTAGTTGGGTTTGTAAATATCTTAGAGGTCTGTCGACAAAATAATGTAAAGCACTTAATTTATGCATCCTCAAGTTCTGTATATGGAGCAAATATTAATATCCCCTTCTCAACCAAAGACCCAGTGGATCATCCAGTAAGTTTATATGCTGCCACTAAAAAGTCTAATGAATTAATGGCTCATACTTATAGTCATTTATATAATATTCCAACCACCGGACTCCGTTTCTTTACGGTGTATGGTCCATGGGGGAGACCTGATATGGCTTATTACTCTTTTACTAAAAATATTATTGAAGAGAATACAATAAAGGTTTTTAATAATGGGGATATGAGAAGAGACTTTACTTATATTGATGATATTGTTGAAGGAATAATCCGATTACTTGATAAACCACCGGTTTGTAATATTGGATGGGATAGAGCTAATCCTGATTCAAGTTCAAGTTATGCCCCATACAAAATTTATAATATCGGTAACAATAAGCCCATAAAATTAATGGATTTCATTAACACATTAGAGAAACTAATTGGCAAAAAGGCAAAAATAGAATTCTTACCAATGCAACAGGGAGATGTTAAGGAGACATATGCAGATATTGCCGATTTGCATGCTGATGTGGGGTTCTATCCTTCAACAACAATAGAAGAAGGTTTAACTCATTTTGTAAATTGGTACAATAAGTACAATAAATAAGGAAAAAGGAAGTAGTGAATTTTTTACTAAGTGGGATATTAGTGGATAAAAAATAATGATGGAATCTCTGCTTCAGTCAGTAAGATTAAAAAATATCAATCACGTCAACTTTGTTAATGATAACAAAAGAGGAGGTAATGAATCTAGTTTCCAATGACCAAATATTTCAAGTGTTTTTACTTCCTTTGGGCATTTTTAGATGGAGGTGCCAACATTAAAACGGCCCGGGTCTCTCTTGGATTTTGGCGCGCTATCATTAATGACTCAGTATGGTAATAACTTCCCGTAATAAAGCCAGTAATAATTTGTTTAAAAAGATAATTACTCTGTAAGGAAATTGAATTAGTTCAGGTTACCGTGTATGATCCTACTTTGGAATCTGTTTGGCTAAGTCTAAAGAATACTTTCCAAAGGGTTTCAAGTTTTACGGCGCTCAGCATACTGCTCTTGAGCTTCCTAGCTGTTATATTATATATAGCGCTTATATTTATGGATACTCACGCTCAAAACAGGAATGATGACGATTAAGAACAGCACTAATTTCCTCTTGTAGAATGCCCTAGTTTATGGAGCACTTCTAGTTGTCCACGCTCAAATGTGGTAAGCTCATACTCGTCCTCCATGTAAAAAGTTGTGTGGTAACTTCTATTTTACAAGAGGCAAGTAGGGCTTTTTTTCTAGGTGTCGCATTTAAGTCTGCAATTCATATAATCTAAAAAAAGCAAGCCACAGTAAAAACCAGTTATGTTAGCTTGCTTAAACACGATGATTAAAGTAGCTTTTTATGATTTTATGCGTGTTAACGGCAGTTCTCTTATAATTTCTCCTAAAGCATTTTTCCCGGTCACAGATACGAGGACATCGTCTTTTCGTAGCTCAATTTGAATTTCAAAACGGTTTAATTCAGATACTTCTAATTCAGAAGTGTAACCATATTGTTCCTCTACTTCACCCTTATACCGTCCTACTCTGGTTTTTAGACCATCTATATTAAATACTTCTATATCAAATTTGTTCTTCTTTTTTTCACTATTATTTAGAATGTTTACTACGACAGTGTAAAAAAGCTTGTCCAACGTAAATGAAGGGTCTAAGGAACCGTCACCATTCACGTTTTCAACTGGACCTGTTGAGTATAGTACTGACATAAAATTTAATTCCCCTTTTTATAGTAGAAATTTGACTTTCATCCATTAGTTATATGAAATAATTGGAATGATTGTTATGGATAAATAGTGGAATTTGAGAAAAATGGATAATACTTATATAGATTAAGGTAAGCAAGATTAAATCTAAATGGTTTTCTTACACTGTTTGTCCTCTAAAAGTTTTATTACTTGAGCTGGAACACCATAAGCCAAGCTGAAGTCTGGTATGTTTTTTACTACTACAGAACCTATCCCGATTATACAGCCTTTTCCTATTTTTACATGTGGTGCCACAGAAACCCCAGTCCCTAATTCAGTTTTTGTTCCAACTGAAACATGACCTGCTAAACGGGAACCTGGTCCAATATTTACAAAATCACCTATCATACAATCGTGATCAATGCTTGCAGAGGTATTGATAATACAGCCTCTGCCAATTCTTGTAGACGCATTAACTACTGCACCTGCATTTACAAAGGTACCTTCATCTATAGTTGCAGAAGGGCTAACAATAGAGTTCTTGTGAATAATAGAAGAAATGATTAGTTTTTTTTGTTCTAACTGTTCTAGCTTTTTTTCCCTGATGGAAATATCTCCAATCGCTACATGCCAACTATCAATAGTATTTTCATGCAAATGAATCATTTTTTCTTCATCTAAAACGATCGGATATGGAAGGAAAAAGGGATGATTAGGAAGTGCTTTTGAAAAACAAGTAACCTGAACATAATGACCGAAGGATTTAATGGCTTCAAGAACTACTTTGCTGTGACCTCCTGTCCCGATTATTCCCCACTTCATGTTCGGTCAAGATCCTTGAGTATTTGGAGAACTTCCTTCTGAGTAATTAGATTAACTTTATCTGATCGATAATCAGATAAGTATAATTTTTTGAATAGGGTTGTATCGGGGGAGTTAGGCGAAATTACATACATCTCTTCGTTTTCATACAAATTTTCAAGTTCCGATTCCAGTACTAATTCTTCGTATAATTTTTCTCCTTGTCTTATTCCAATAATTTGCACTTCAGGTTCTTTTACCTGTTTTTGTTTTGAATACTCTTTTAAACCAACTACTAGATCTGAAAGCTTTAAAGCTTTCATTTTAAGAATGTATATTTCTTCGCCCTCAGCATAAGCGCCTGCCTTAATAGTAAGTAGAACTCCTTCTTTGATAGACATAAAAAAACGTGTCATTCCAAGGTCGGTAATGGTCAAGGGCTCTTGATTCATAAGCTGTTCAAATAGGAGAGGAAAGACAGAACCGCGTGATCCGAGAACATTCCCAAAACGAACAGAAGAGAACTTTGTATGGTGATTATTTAATTTTAAATTAGCCTGCTTAAATAATTTTTCTGCTAAAAGTTTAGTTACCCCCATGGTGTTTGTCGGGTTGACTGCCTTATCAGTACTAATATTTATAACTTTCTTTACTCCATTATTTATGGCAGCTTCAATAATATTTAGACTCCCTAAAAGGTTTGTTTTTATGGCCTCATCTGGATTTTCTTCGCATATAGGTACCTGTTTCAATGCAGCAGTATGAAAAATATAATCTACCCCTCGTGATACATATTCCACTCTCTGGAAATCACGAATATCTCCTAGTATATAATAAATGTTATTAAATTCTTTCATTCTTTTTTTCATTAAATATTGTTTGCTATCGTCTTTACTATAAATAATGATTTTTTTAGGAGAATATTTGACTAGTTCCATTACAATTTGACTGCCAATTGAACCAGTGCCGCCAGTAATGAGAATGACTTTATCTTGATAATGATCATATAGATCAGGATTAATATTTAAAGAAGAACCCTGCAAAATATAAAACCTCCTAATTAATAAGATTTGGTAAAAATTATCATTAATCATATTATGTCGATCTATAACAAAAGGCGTTAGTGAATTCAAACATTTTACAAGTAAAACTAGAAAAGATTTGGAAAGCTCCTTTTAATTGAAGAATAATGTTGGAATGATAATATTTTCCTTGGATAAAGTATTTTATGAGAAATATCGAATGGAGGCAAAGCATGGGGATGCGCCTTTTATTGATAGGCTAGGTTTTTGGTGTGAACAGAAATTCCTTATCTTAATATAATAAAAAGACTTCGGTGTTACGTTAAGTACAAAACTCATAAAGGGTTGAATGACTAGAGTAAAAGCATAGCCAATAGCCCCTTAAATAAAAACCATCGGGATCTGAGTGATTTTTAGAGGTTGAATCCAAAAAGAATATTTTAGAATAAGCCCTTATTTAGAATAGAAAGGAGAATGTATGTGCAAATTCCATTATCTAAGCCTGATATAACTCACATAGAAAAGACATATGTAATGGATGTTTTGAATACAGGGGAATTAAGTTTAGGGAACAAAATTATCGAGTTTGAGCGGAAATTCCAAGAATTATTAAACGTTTCCTATGCAGTAGGAATGAATAGTGGTACTAGTGCTCTGCATGTTGCAGTTAAGGCATTGGGACTAAAGGAAGGTGATGAGGTTATTACGTCACCGTATAGTTTTGTGGCTTCAAGTAATTGTTTACTCTATGAAGGAGTAAAGCCTGTTTTCGTGGATGTTCATCCTGATACAACCGTTATGCATGAAAGTTTAATAGAAAAAGCAATTACAGATAAAACAAAAGCCATTTTAGTTGTCCATATATTCGGTCACCCTTGCAATATGGATGAAATTGTTAAAATAGCCAAAAAATATAATTTAAGGATCATTGAGGATGCTTGTGAAGCAATAGGGGCTACCTGGAATGGCAGGCTTGCCGGAACCTTTGGAGATGTAAGTGTATTTGCCTTTTACCCTAATAAACAAATAACAACGGGTGAGGGAGGAATGTTAGTTACGAATGATGAAGAAATATATAACATGGCAGCCAGTCTACGAAATCAGGGTAGAAGCATAAGCAATGAATGGTTAAGCCATGAAAGGCTCGGATACAATTATAGACTTTCAGATATCCATGCGGCAATAGGAGTTGCCCAAATGGAAAGACTTCCAGAAATCTTAAAAAAACGAGAAAAGGTTGCCGAACAATACCATAAGCTCATAAATGAATACCAAGTTCCAGTGATGTACTTAAAAAATCATCAACATGCAACGATTAGCTGGTTTGTGTATCCTGTATTGCTTCCTGAATATACGAATCGAGATAAAGTGGTGGAAGAGCTTCTTAAAAAGGGCATTCAGTCAAAACCATATTTCCCATCGATACATTTACAACCTTTTTATAAAGATCTTTTTCAAACAAATGATGGTGATTTTCCAGTCTGTGAAATGTTGGCAAAACGATCTCTGGCAATTCCGTTTTTTAATGATTTAAGTGAAAAGGAACAAAAATATGTTATTACAACTCTGTTAGATATATTAACGAGGGATACTCAATGAAACTAGAATTAAAGCATATATTGATTGACCGTGACAGTCCAACATTCATTATTGCTGAAATCGGAGTAAATCATAATGGGTCATTAGAATTGGCTAAAAAATTAGTGGATGCAGCCATTGATGCAGGTGCAGATGCCGTGAAATTTCAAATGTTTGACACCGAAGAATTGACAACAAGACAAGCGGATTTAGCAGAGTATCAAAAAAAGACGAAGGAAAAAAACCAGTATGACATGTTAAAGAAATTAGAGTTATCATCTGCCGAATTCATAAATCTAAAAAAATACTGTGACAAAAAAAATATTATTTTTTTAGCAACTCCTTTTGATTTGAAGAGTGTTGATTTTTTAAACGATTTGGATATGTACGCTTTTAAAGTGGGAAGCGGAGACCTTACGAACTACCCCCTCTTAAAACGTATTGTTGAAACAGATAAACCAATTATTCTTTCTACGGGAATGTCTTTAATATCCGAAATTGACCAAACCATCGCCTATTTAAGGGCATTAAAAGAAAACTTGCAAATTAGTATTCTCCATTGTACCTCCAGTTATCCAACTCCCGAGCAACAAATTAATTTAAAAGTCATTAGCGATTACTTAAATAGATATCCTTATGTGATCGGCTACTCTGACCACTCAATCGGGACCCATATTCCTATTGCTGCGACTGCTTTGGGTGCAAGGATTCTCGAAAAGCATATAACCCTCGACAACACCTTGCCCGGCCCGGATCATTTAGCTTCTATCAATATAAAGGAATTCAAGGAAATGGTTCAATTAGTACGATTAACGGAATTATCCCTTGGTTCCGAACAAAAGCAGTTAACGGAAAATGAAAAAAGAGTGAAACCTTTAGTAAGGAGAAGCCTTTATTTAAAATCAAATGTCCCCATCGGAACCGTCATTTCAGAAAATGATCTTATCGCTCTTCGCCCGTTAGCTGGAATAGAGGCTAATGAATTTGAAAAAGTAATCGGGAAAGTCTTAAGAGTTCCAAAAAAGAAATATGAACCTTTATCGTGGACTGATTTCAATGACTAAAAAAGAAGTTCTTTGTGTTACTGGTACAAGAGCAGACTATGGAATCTATCGGCCCTTATTGCTTAAACTGGAGGAGGATTCAGAATTCAACCTCTCCCTTATCGTAACGGGAATGCATTTGTTTAGTGAGTATGGGGAGACCATTCAAGAGATTAAAAAAGATCAACTAAAGATATCAGCAACTCCTTCCATATTAGTGAAAGGAGATAATAAGGCTTCCATGTCCCAATCGTTGGGGTTGGGAATAATATATTTTTCCGAAATTTTAAAGGAGAAGAACCCTGACTTTTTATTAGTCTTAGGGGATCGAGGAGAAATGCTTGCTGCTGCAATCACAGCGCATTATTTAAATATCCCGATTGTTCATTTTCATGGAGGAGAAATTAGTGGATCGGCCGATGATTCAATTCGTCATGCGATTACAAAATTAGCACATCTTCATTTTGCTTCTACTGAAAAATCATACAGGACCTTACTCCGATTAGGTGAGGAAGACTGGCGGATACACGTGATAGGCAGCCTTCGAAAAACTGAAATTAATCAGGTGAAAAATCAGTCCATTTCTGAAAATGAGTTGTTCAGGAAAAAATATTCTATTCAATCTAATAAAAATCTCCTGATAGTGGCTTTTCATCCGGATTCCCGTGATGCTGTCCCTGTTGAAAAACAAGTGGAGACTCTACTTTGTTCATTAAAACCATTTTGTCATGAACAATTAATCTTTATTGGGGCAAATAGTGACGCTGGAGGGGATTTCTTTAATCAAAAAATAAAGGAATTTTGCCACTTTAATAAAGCTGCCACATCTTTTTATCATTCAATACCGCAAGAGGATTATTTGTTTCTTTTAAGTCAAGCGAACGTATTGGTTGGCAATTCGAGTAGTGGATTGATAGAAGCGCCCTTTTTTAATCTCCCGTATGTCTTAATAGGAAATCGGCAAAAGGGAAGAGAACGGGGGAGTAATGTAGTAGAGACTCCCTATAATGAGGTTCAAATTATCGCAGCAATAAAAACTGTTTTGCAAACGGAAAAGAGAATTAGTTCAAATCCATATGATACTGTAAAATGTCCGGAAACTCAGGTTATTAAGGTGTTAAAAGAAATGACAATTGATAAATGGATGTTAATCAATAAAAGCTTTAATAAATAAAACAAGTGGGGGTGAACAAGATTGTATAAAGGCAAAAAAATTATTGCTTTAGTACCAGCAAGAGGAGGAAGCAAAGCCGTTCCTTATAAAAATATAAAACTTCTTTGTCAAAAGCCCCTTATCGCTTGGACCCTTGACCTAGTAAAGGAAATTCCTGAAATCGATAAAGTAGTCGTATCAACTGATGATATAAATATTTCGATCATTTCCCAACATTTTGGTGCTGATGTCATAAAGAGGCCTGAACATATATCAGGGGATCACGCTTTGGCGATTGATGTAGTTAAGCATACAATTGATGTAATAAATGAACAAAAGGAGATCTATGATATTATGCTCTATTTGCAACCGACCTCTCCTCTTCGCTCCAAAGAAGATATTTATGATTGTTTAGATCTTCTTATTGAAAATAATCAAGGTTACAGAGCAGTTGCGACTTTTTCAGAAGCTGAATTAAACCCAATAAGAGCGTGGGTTTTTGAGGATACAAGTCCCATAACTTTCATAGAAAAGGCAAATCCCTTTTTGCCACGACAAAAGCTTCCGAAAGCTTACCAACTTAATGGTGCTGTTTATGCGTTTTATCTAAATGAGATAAATGAAGAAAATGAACAATTTCTTGGTAACCATCCGGGGGGAATCATTATTCCGAAAGAAAGAGCGGTTGATATTGATGAAGAAATGGACTTTTTAATAGCAGAGATGCTTATAGAAAAGAGATTAAATGATCAATAAGGAACGTTGACCTTTTGATATGAGATTTGAATAGAAATTTCACTTATTAGCGGGAGGTTTATAATGTACGGTGAAAATGAGGTGAATGATTATCATCTAGTGAAGTATTCTTTACTGTATGATTTTTTTAACAGTTTTTCTTCAATTGAAATTTCAGGTTTGCCTTTACCTCAATGTTTAGCAGCACAATTTTTAGTCCATATCCAACCATTCGTTGATAAGAACAGGGTAAATCAAAGCCTCATTGAACAGTTGCATAAGCAACAAAAATTTCACACAATGGGGGATGTTTATGAAAAACTTGTAGCTTTCGAAAATATATCTCAGGTAACTATTCAAAAAAATCAGAAGTCTATACTCCTCTCGAACGATTATTATGCTTTCGCGACTGATCAACTAAAAGATTACGAAGTCACATTATTTGCTGTTGCCGATAATGAACTGCATGATAATCTACCGAATCATTTTGAAAATTACCTATTTAGGGAGGAATTTTTAAAAACTAATAACCAGGAAGTTAAACAACAACAAGTACTCCTGAAAAAACAGGTGGATGATAGGTTAAAGGGTATGCCACAACATTATTACTTCAGTAAACCATCATTTTACCAATGGGTTTCAAAATCCTGTGGTGGCATTATTAGATGGGTTTATATTTTAAATCGGTTAATTTTGAAAACGAGACCATCTGTAATCATCATACCTTCAGAAGCAAGCCCTTTTGGCTCAATACTTGGGCTTCTCTCAAAAAAGTACCAAATACCAATTATCTTTATGCCAATTACCGCAATTGGAGACCGGTCCATCATTCCTTCGAGAGCCGATTATTATTTTGCGTGGGGGGGATATCAAAAAAAGTGGTTTATGGAGCGAAAGATTAGAGAAGATAAAATTATGGTTACTGGAAATGTGAAGTTCTATTATGAACAGAAATATACTGCTAGCTTTAAAGAAACATTTTGTGGGAAATTCAATATTCCAAGCAATCATTATATTCTAGGTTTTACAACTCAACCACATCAAACCAATGATAAGCTTGAAAAATGGATAGAAGAAATACCAAATAATCTTCCGATAACAATAATAGTTAAAAAACACAGGCTAGATCAATACAAATACCCGTTGATAAACAAAAAAAGCAATGTGAGAATCCTATCTAGTCATTATCCATTATATGACTTTTTATACAACATAAATGGTTTAATGACTATTGCATCGACTACTGCATTTGAAGCTGCACTATTAGGTAAACCTCTCTTAATCCTTCAACCTATTATTCCCTATAATTATGTATTAAGTAACAATCAAAACAATGCCTTCTTTGCCCAAGCTAAAGCAGGAGAAGTTATAGAAAGTGCTAAAGATTTAATACAGGTTGTAACAAAAATAACGACTGATCCAAGTTTTATAGATGATTTAAAGAGGAAAGGAAATAAATTTCTTGCAGAGGCGCATGTACCTGTGGATCAGACTCCTATTTTAGCAAAAAAAAAAATAGAAGAAATTATTTTAAAGCATTTATAAAGTGTTTGTCGAATTTGGATGTGATTTTTGAGTTAAAAAGTGAAGTCTTTTGGGGGAGAATTAAACACTCTTATCCCAAGTTTTTTTGTAAATACACGCGTGAAAATAGGTGTTAATGGCAACCTTCATCCAAGTTTGTATTAGTGCTTTTGGCTCGTTAATTTGAGCACCATATAAAACATATATTTCAGTTTTGTTAAATTCCAAATACTTACCTAGTAAGGATAAATTTAAGCCTTGGCAGAGTAGGAGAAAAAAAGAGAAAAAAAGAGTAAATAATATAATTTATGGAGGGCTTTTAAATGTTCGGTGAAAATGAGGTAAATGATTATCATCTACTAAAATATTCTTTGCTATATGATTTTTTTGTAATAAATAATCTTTATTCATAGGAGTGGTTTTAATGTACGGTGAAATCGAGATAAATGATTATCATCTAGTCAAATATAATTTAATATATGATTTTTTTCAGTATTTTTCTTCGGTTAAAATTTATGGACTACCATTAGCTCAATGTTTAGCAGCACAATTTGAATTGCATATTCAACCATTTGTTGATCGAAACCGAGTAAATCAAGCTCTGATTAAAAAATTTCGTATGCAAAGCAGGTTTCAGACAATGGGAGATATCAATCAAAAATTATTAACTTTTGAAAATATTTCTCCTGTTATAATCAAAAAAAATAAGAATGCAATATTACTTTCGGATGACTATTATGTCTTTGCGGTTGATCAACTGAAAGAATACGAAGTTACACTGTTTGGTGTTCAAGATAAAGGGCAAAATAATAATCTCCCAAAACAGTTTGAAAAATATCTTTTTAGGAATGAACTCTTAAAAGTCAATAACGTGGAGGTTAAGCAAAATCAAGTACTATTAAAAGCTCAGGTAGAAAAGATTTTAAAGTCTGTGCCTCATCATTATTTTAGTACACCCCTATTTCAACAATGGTTATTAAAAGTATGTTTAAACATTATAAAATGGGTTTATATCTTAGATCAGTTAATTTTAAATACCAGACCATCTGTAATAATAATTCCTTCAGAAGCCAGTATATTTGGTGCAATTCTAGGAATGCTTGCAAAAAAATATCAGATACCATTTATCGACATGCCACTTTATATAATTGGGGATCGGACCATAATTCCCTCTAGAGCCGACTATTATTTTGCATGGGGAAAAAATCAAAAAAACTGGTTTTTCGATCGAAAGATTAAAGAGGATAAACTTACTGAGACTGGAAATATAAGATTTTATTATGAAAAAAAAAGTCCTGTTAGTTCAAAAGAAGCGTTTTATCAAAAATTGAACATTCCAAGCAATCATCAAATCCTAGGTTTTACAACCCAACCATTTCTAGATACCAATTGTCAGATAGAGAAATGGATAGAAACATTTCCCGAAAGTCTTCCCTTAACCATATTAATTAAAAAACATAAGGGAGATCACTATGAATACCCAATATCAGGTAAAAATAAGAATGTGAAAATCCTATCTAGTGATTACCCATTGTATGATTTTTTACATTATATCAATTGTTTAATGACAATTTCCTCCAATACCGCAATTGAGGCAGCAATTTTAGACAAGCCACTTTTCATCCTACAACCCAACATTCCCTATCATTATAGATTAAACAATAATAAACTCAATGCTCACTTAGCAAAAGCTCAGGCTGGAGAAATAATAGAAAATGCGACAGATTTAATTAAAGCTGTAACAAAAATAACAACCGATCAAAGTTATGTGGATGATTTAAAAAAGAAAGGAAATAAATTTCTATCAAAGACACTTATATCTGTAGAGCAGGCTCCTATTTTAGCGAAAAGTAAAATAGAAGAAATTATGATAAAACATTCATTAATGGAGGGAGAGAGATGACAAATGTTTAAAGTTATCATTATCGGGGGCGGGAATATTGGATTTAGACATTTCGAAGGACTGCTCAAGACAGATTTATCTCTCGTGATTTATGTAATTGATCCAAACGTAGAAGCTTTAAATCGAGTGCAGAGGTGTTATGAGGATTCTAATCCAATAGAGAAAACATGTTATTTTTTCGAATCTATAAAAGATATTCCAGGTCAAATGGATCTATGTATCATTGCTACCAGCTCAAAAGTTAGATTGGAAGTTGCTGAAAGGATATTAAAAACTACTTCAGTGAAATATTTGATTTTAGAAAAAGTGCTATTCCAAAAAGTGAGTGACTACGATCAAATGTCATCTCTTCTTAAGGAATTCAATGTAAAAGGTTGTTGGGTGAACTGTCCGTTAAGAACCCTACCTATATTTATGGAACTGAAAGAGAAAATCAAAACTAGTTTAAACTATTATATTGAATATAGTAATTTTGGGATTGGTTGTAACAGCATTCACCAATTAGATTTATTTTCCTTTTTGACAAATTGTCTAGACCTGAAGATTGAAACGAGTAAATTGGAAAATGTAGTTGAGAGTAAAAGAAAGGGATATTTGGAGGTTTTGGGAGTATTAACAGCTTGTACGAATAAGGAAGATACATTGATCATTTCATCAAGTAACCAATCAAGTCTTGAGTATGTCATGAAATATAAATTTAACGAAGAAATTTGGACGATATTCCCTTTGTTGGAGAAAATCACGGTAGAAGACACTCAAAATAATGAAATTATAGAAAAGGTTATCAACTATCCAAAGCAAAGTTCGATTACCTCTCTCTTAGTAACTGATTTATTATTACTTGGAAAATGTTCTCTTCCGGATTATGAGACATCTAAAAAACTACATGTAAACTTGATTATTAATCTAAATACTTTCTTCTCAAAGGTTCTAGGTCATAGGGTGATAGAATGTCCAATCACTTAAAACCAATACTTCTTGTAGGCGCAGGGAATATGGGCTCTGAGTATGCAAAAGTTTTAAAGCAAATGAATCAATCATTTCATGTATTCACAAGATCTGAGGAAACAGCTCTTCATTTTCAAGAGTTAATTGGAAAGGAGGCTTCATTTGGAAATCTAGATCAAATATTGCATGAAAAGCATTCATATGATAGGGCAATCGTGGCCGTTTCCGTAGAACATTTAAAAGAAGTCGCCATTACGCTTATGCAAAACGGTGTTAAAGAAATCCTGCTTGAAAAACCAGGAGCAGTTAGTGGTGATGAATTAATAGAATTGCAAGCAGTAGCTCAAATATTTAATTCAAAAGTATTTATTGGGTACAATAGAAGGTTTTATGAATCGGTTAACAAGTTGCTTTCGTATGTCACAGAAGACAATCCTATTCGCTCTATACATTTTGATTTTACAGAACTTAGCAAGCAAATAGAAAAAAGTAAAAATACAAATGAAGTGAAGAAAAATTGGCTAATTGCCAATTCTTCACATGTCATCGATCTAGCATTTTTTATTGCTGGAAAACCAAAAGTAATACAATCTTTGTCCACAAATCATCTAGCTTGGCACCCTGATGCGGCTATCTTTACAGGCTCTGGAATGACAAACAATGATGTATTGTTCAGTTATCACGCGAATTGGAAATCACCAGGTAGGTGGGGAATTGAAGTAATGACTGACCAATACAAACTTATTCTTCAACCGCTCGAAAGATTATATATAATGAAACACAATTCCTTTCATATAGAAGAAATATCCCTCATAAAACATCATGATACAGAATTCAAACCTGGTCTTTTTAAACAAGTCCAAGCTTTTCTTACTGATAAAAGGCACTTAGTCGATGTGTCAGAGCAGATACAATCCGTTAACAGGGTATACAACTCAATATTATTTGGATATAAACAAAAATAGAGTAATAATATTTGTGAAAAAAACTTATAGGATGCTACTTTTCCTCAAAGTTAATATAGAAGGTGAAGGAGGAAAGGGAAATGCCATACAAGGTTCTTGATGGCTCGGGACAGGATAAGTGAATATATGATTGGTTTGATCGCCAGGGAGGATTTAACTAACGACTATGAAGCTGAATCGACGGCTATGCTTTTCTTCGCTAACGAAAGGGATACTTGTCTCAAATGAAGCATTTTAGAGCAGGTTTTATTTCGGCTTACCGGTTCAGTTTCAGGGAGGAACCTTAATAATTTAACAGCGGTTCTATCTTATTTGGCTAGTGGGTGGACTCTTTATATTTACCATTGAGAGACATAGAAAAACCCGAATTAGAGGGCACTTTTTTATTAGTATATATTATTCGGGTATATAACAATCGCACCATAAGTTCATGTGCAAATCATAATAAATGTTCACTCCTTCTTCAATTAAATCCTTTCAATGAAACTTAAAGCTGAAGCATTTTAAATTTGAGTGATATAGGGAATGTTTAAATGCAATAAATAGTTGAATTTTGTAACACATCTTAGGGTGGTATATTTTCCGGAAAGACTATCAGGCTCCCAATTAGCGTAGGAATGTCTACTTTTTTTATAATAGACTTTTGCCATTCAATATTTACAAATTCTTAAATAATTAATAATTGTTTTGCATATAGACAATAGTACAAACAATAAAGAGGACTAGTTCATTTAATAATAAAAAGGTTTACTTTACCCTATAGAAAATTCAATTTTCACATTGCTAGACGATTACCAAACTAAACAAAAAAAGTAAAGGAGGGGTTTTGCGATAATTTAAAAAGCAATTATTCCTGCGGCTGGATATGGAACGAGGGGTTTACCCGTAACGAAGGTTGTTCCAAAAGAATTATTTCCGATAGTTGTTAAGCCTGCTATTCATTATGTCGTAGAGGAGGCAATGGCGTCAGGCATTGAGGAAATATTAATCGTCGTTTCACCATCATAAAATCTGATTGCAAACTATTTTGATCGGTCACTTGAATTTGAAGCATTTCTTGATAAAAAACAAAAAACTCATTTATTAGAAAAAAACAAGATTCCCAATTTTCATATCCAATACACTATACAGCCCTATGCTAGTGGGCTTGGTGATGCAATCCTCTTAGGGAAAAACTTTGTTGGAAATGAACCACTTGCTGTATTGTTGCCTGATGAAGTTATTATTGAAAAAGAGACGGCTGGATTAGGTCAGTCAGTAAGAGTTTTTGAAAAAAATAAAAAAAGTGTACTCGGTCTAAATGAAGTTGAAAAACAGTTGTTGTCAAACTACGGTGTGATGAATTGAAAAATATAGATAGTGGTATAGGTAAAGTTATCAATATCGTTGAAAACCATCAAACGATCCACCTTCAAATTTAGCTGTCATTTGAAACCATTTAATTTTTCTTGTTTAGAAAAAATCCTGGAGTTGGTGATGAAAGGTCAAATAACAGATGCCATTAATGAAATGCTGAAAATTAGAAAATGTCTATGGGGAAAACGATTGATGGAGACAGATTCGATATTAGTAGATTTGAAGTGTACAAGGCAGCAGATCAATATAATTAAAAATTTAATGAGTAAAAGCCTAAAATCAAATAAAAAGAGATAGGTAAATAGGTAAATTACATGCAAGCAAAAAATATGTAAGTTAATAAAAGGAGAAAGTAATTTGAACCCTGAAAATATGAAAACTCCATTGGAAGTTCTTAAAGAGTATAATTTATCAGATTTTCTCATGACGTCCCTTACACGTAATTCTGCAAAAGATCTTCTATTCAAATTAAATCCTCTGTTTGAAAACTACCTTAAAGTTTGTTCTGAAGACCTACCATACAAAGACATTTTTTATAAAGCTGATTCCATGTTCCCTCATGAATTTCACAAGCAAGTGAAACAAATTGGAGAACAAGGAAAAATAAAAAAATTAGGCAATTATCAAGAGCTATTAGTTTTAGCAGGACGCGAGAAGAGCAAATATGAATTTCTTGTTAAAGGGACTGAGGCAGGATGAAAACCATTGCTTATTTTGTAAGTGAAAACATTAAAACACACCAACGTTTTATATATAATCAAATCGTAAAAATAAGTAGCTATCGCTCAATCGTAATCGGCCCATTCGACGATACCAACCAAACAGAATTCCCCTTTGAAAACTACTATAATTTAAACAAGATTAAAGATCTAGAAAATTTCTTCAAAGAACAAGAAATCATAGCCATTCATGCTCATCACGGAAAACATGGACAAGAAATTTTGCCTGTATGTGAAAAATATAATATCCCATTGATTGTTAGCATTAGAGGACGTGATGGTTCTGATAGACCAGAAATTTTCAGAAAAAATGCTAAGCGATATTCATCATTTATTAAACATGGTGCACACTTTTTTCCTGTTTGCCAATATCTTGCAGAAGGATTAAGAAGTTTAGGAATTCCGGATGAAAAAATTCATGTGTTATATGGTGGTATCGAAACAGATCTTTTCGCCTATTCTACCCCCATTCTTCCTAAAGAAGGCGAAATAAGAGTTTTATCTGTAGGTAGACTTGTAGACAAAAAAGGATTTGTTACTCTTATAAATGCATTTAAACGGATTTATTCACAATATCCAAGGGCTAGACTGCATATTATTGGAACAGGTGAAGATGAGGAAAAAATTAAATCGGTCATTACAGAATTTAACCTTAAAGATGTTGTGATTCTTAGAGGAGCTATGGATTCAAAACAAGTTTCGAACGAATTAAAAAAAGCTCATATCTTTTGTCTTGCAAGTCAGACAGCTAAAACTGGTGATATCGAAGGCATCCCTAATGTCTTAAAAGAAGCAATGGCTAGCGGTTTACCTGTCGTTTCCACTCAACACGCGGGAATCCCTGAATTAATTGAACACCAGAGAACAGGTTACCTAGCTCCAGAAAAAAATGATATTGAGTTAGCGAAAGGTATACAATTCTTTTTAGACCATCCAGAGATTTGGAACGCCTATACGGAAAGAGCACGGAAAGTCATTGAAGAAAAATTTGATGTCAATAAACAAATTATGGAGCAAGAAAGATTATATTCTCTCGTTAATACAACGGAAACGAAGACGGAAGCCGAAATGGAAACGAAGACGGAAGCCGAAATGGAAACGAAGACGGAAGCCGAAATGGAAACGAAAACGG
>NZ_VHIK01000004.1:0-63956 GCF_006680105.1 Bacillus sp. B4EP4a | reverse complement strand
ATTTTTACATATTGGCTACTAACATAACCTGTTTGACCATTTAAGCTAACCTTTAGCCATCCACTCGCATCTTTTCCAGTAACCGTTAACTTTGTGCCCTGTTTAACCGTTGCTATAATTTTATTAGCAGTAGATGGACCTGTACGGACATTCAGGTTAGCAGTTGCTGTATAAGTTACAGTTGCTGCATTGGCTACACTTGGTTCTAACCCCTTAATATTTGCATGCTTAAAACCGATTAAACCTGCACATAAAATAATGAAAGCGAAACCGGTAGTTAGCAATATTTTGTTTAACGTTACTTTATTTAGTTTTGTCATATAGAACACCTCAGCTTTAAGATATATTTTAAAATAATAAATGTCACTGGTTTATTGTTCCAATTAGCAACAAGAATGTTGAAACAACATCCGCAAAGATATTCTTTTACACTTTTAAAATAATAGATGGTCCTTAAGTTAACTAAATTGGTTAACTTTTTTTATTACGTTTCTCCCTGGATGAATTACAGGGCTAGTTTCGCAGTTTGTCAGGTTCACATAAAAAAATCAGGCACCCGTAATGGATGCCTTTAAATAGCCGAACTATCTTGTATTTCATTTTCTTTATAGAAGTCCTTTGGCAATATAACGGTAAAATCATGCGTTATTTTAAGATCTAGTTTAATACTTCCAGCAGGGATAAACACTAAAAGTCTAAAAACACCCGAAAAACGGGTGCTATTTTAAACGATAAATTTTACTTGGTCTTCCTCGAGAAGAATAAGATTCCTCACCAATGATTTCTGCTAAATCAACTTCACATAAACTTACTACAATACGCCGTGCATTGCTTTCATCCCAATAGAGATGCGTTGTTAAATCTTTTATTGTAAAATCGTTCAGTTTCAATCTGTTAACTAAAGCATATAATTTATTATAATTTTTCACACTTATTTTGGCTTTTTTTAGTTTTTCCATAAAATCCTTGTCATCTATCCGGTAAGAAAAACGTAATTCTTCCTCTTCACCTGCAGACTCGATCATTGTTCCGTCCTCTTGTACAATGACGATGCCCTTCTCTGACTTTTCTTTTGAAAGTTGGATGGCACGCTGAGCGTTTATTTCTGCTGAGTGAAGTGTTTGACCATATCCAATTCCTACGGTTACAGTAGCATTGGATTCATTTGACAACAGAAAGACAGTATCTTTTAAATCTTTGATTTTGGATTCAATTGTACCCCGTGTACTAAAGATAAAGTAACGGCCGTTTCCCTTCTCAACTAATGACCCCTCCAATTGTTCGCAAAATCTAAGAAGAGTTTCTTTTAGTTTTATCTCTAAAAATTGCAGATGGTACGAGCTTTTAGCTTTCTCAAATATTTTCTCAAAATGTTCAATTTCAATAATTTGAACACCAATTTGAGTGTCTCTAAAGTAAAAAGTTCTCGATTTTTCTGCAAGAATTCTTAATGATTGGCGAATTTCCATATCAGTTGTAGATATTCGATAGGTTGGTACTCCTGCTTCTTTTAAATTTAGATATACAGCCTCGAAGCAAGTTATTGCACCTTCCGTTTTTCCGGCTTTCCACAAATCAAGATGGAATGCGATTAATTCTTCCGTGCTTGAATTAACATTGAAGTTTTTTATATACATTTCTTTTGGAGTAATATCAATTTGTTTTAACGCCTGCTCTAAATGGGTTGTAGTTATTTCATCGATGCTTACTTTACTTAAAAATTCCTTTTGGAAATATCCCATATGCAAAAGGCTTTTATAGATGCCTGATTCAGTATGATGAATATATAATAGGTTTTCCCCTATTCCCACAGTATTTTTTGCAACCATATATGAAATTTGGCCTGAAAAAAACCAGACATCCACATTTTTATTGAATTCCAAAACGATTTTTTCAGTTTCTCTGAAATCCTCATATGGGTAGGCTTTAAATTCCATGATCGACTCATATTCTTTACCTAAATTAATAATGCGCTCAACTGATGAATTAGGACCAACTACCCCAATTTTATACATTTTTTTCTCCTTAGTTCAAAAACTTAATTACTTTAATCTTATCTTTAAAATGAAAGAAATTAAAGTTTAATCCTTCTTCTATTGGAAAAACATTTATCACAAGACATTGTATCTCTTGATTTAAAGGGGAGTTTGATTATGTGTTTTTAAAAAATATAAAGAGCTATTAGCATAGGTCGTACTTATCCTCTATGCAATAGCTCTTAAATTGGAAAGATCGAGATTATTTTAACAAGTTCACCTTAATGCCTTTATTTAATATATTTTGATAATCAATAAAGTTATATAAGTCCCCTTCAATTAATGGACTTAAGCTCTTTAATTCGTCTGGAGTCAACTCTTCTATTGCTTTATTATGATCTTCACAATAAATGACAATAGAACCAACGATACTGTGGGCATCTCTGAACGCAACCCCTTTGCTAACTAAATAATCAGCGACTTCTGTTGCATTGAGAAAGCCATATTTTACAGCTTTTTTCATATTTTCAGTATTCACCTTCATGGTAGAAATCATATTGGACATAATTTCTAGACAAGACAAAACTGTATCCAATGCATCAAAAAATGGTTCTTTATCTTCCTGCATATCTTTATTATAAGCCAATGGTAACCCTTTCATAGTTGTTAAAAGTGAAGTAAGAGAACCATATACTCTTCCTGTTTTTCCTCTTATAAGCTCTGCTGCATCAGGATTTTTCTTTTGAGGCATAATGCTACTACCTGTAGAATATGCGTCATCAATACTAATAAATTTAAACTCTTGACTGCTCCATAAAATCAGTTCTTCACTTAATCTGCTTAAATGCATCATGATGATCGAAAAACTGGACATTAACTCTAAAAGGTAATCTCTATCACTAACACCATCGAGGAAATTGTTTACAGGTTTTGAAAATCCTAACTCCTCTGCTGTCATTTCTCGGTCTATAACATGAGTTGTCCCTGCCAATGCTCCACACCCCAGTGGACTTTCGTTCAAAATTTCAATTGCATTAAGAACTCTTTTTCTGTCCCTATCCAGCATATTAAAGTAGGCCATTAAATGGTGCTTAAGAGTTACTACTTGAGCTCGTTGTAGATGGGTGTATCCGGGCATAATCACATTGTTTGCTTTTGCCTTTTCTTCCAGGTTATTTTGAAGTTCTTCAATATACTCGATCACTTCTAACGCCTTATTTTTAGCGTAAAGCCTGATATCTAAAGCAACTTGATCATTTCGACTTCTTGCTGTATGGAGTTTTTTTGCTGTTTCACCTATTCGTTCTGTTAATGTTGCTTCAACAAAACTATGAATATCTTCAAAATCCCCTTCGATCACTAATGTTCCGCTCTCGATATCTTCCAATATAGAAAGAAGTGACTTAATAATACTTTCTCCTTCTTCCTTGGTAAGCAATTCACATTTCACAAGCATATTTACATGTGCAATACTTCCTTTAATATCTTCAGAATAAAGTCTCATATCAACATGAAGAGAACTATTAAAGCCCTCCATTAATTTATTTTCTTCTTTTCTAAAACGTCCACCCCAAAGCTTCATAACCATTTCTCCTTTTGTAAAATGAAGTTGCATTTAATTGTTATCCATATCCAGCAATTCTTGAACATTCCCCTTTTTCCGCATGTACCAGACTCCGTTATAAACAGCAAAATAGTAAAAAACGAATCCTATTATTGCCACGATGTAAGACATAAATGGCTCTGGAATAATACCCTTACCACCAAAATTTCCGATTGATGATATCCCAACGAGCATCAGAATATAAATGACGAGATAGATCCCACCAATAATTTCCATCGATTTATGTTTATTGATAAAATGAGTAATTAAATATCCAACAATTCCAATTGCTAATCCCCAAATTGCAAGTTGAACCCTACTCCAATTTGTCCAATAAATAAGTAGAGTGGCAAATACAAAGGCTAAAGGAGCAATAAAATTCATGCCTGGGATACCGTTGTCTTTTGTCAAACCAACCTTACGAAACACCATTACTGTGACACATGCTGAGGCGTATTTAAAAATCCCAATTGCTCCAACGATTGCTACAATTGCGGTCCAACTCTTTAAAGGGAACAAGAAAAGTAACCCAATGAGGAAGTTGAGAGTGAGTGCACGTGTTGGGACTCCAAATCTTTTATTAATAGTTCCGAAATAAGAAGGAAGGAATCCACTCTTCGCCATTCCAAAAACATGTCTTGAAGTTCCAGCTGTATAAGCAAGCGCCGATCCAGTTGGGGAAATCATTGCGTCCGCTGTAATGGTCCAGGACAGCCAAACCATATTCGCCATAAGTGCTAAATTCGCAAATGGAGAGTCAAATTTAATTCCACTCCAACCATTAGCTAGCATTTCGGGCGGTACGGCCCCTATAAAAACGATTTGAAGTAAAACATATAAAATTGCCGAGACTGACAGCGATGTGATAAGAGCAAGCGGAATATTCCGTCTTGGGTTTACCACCTCGCCACTCATCATTACCACATTCCCGAATCCTGTATAGGCAAAAAATATACCACTAGTTAAGATTGCGCTTAATCCTGCGCCATATCCATTAGGGGCAAACCCATGACTTGTATAATTCTCTTCATGAAACCCTGTCATAAAAAAAGCAATGATGGTTAGGACAGGTACTATAAATTTAATCGTGGTAATAATGGTATTCGTGACAGCAAATAATTTCACTCCAAAATAGTTCACCACAACAAAGAACACCATTAAAACAGTCGATGCTAGAATTCCTGTTGTCGTTAGTTGCTCCTTAGATATATCATATAGGCCTGGCCAGAACTCATTAGCGTATTGAATAACTCCCGATGATTCAACGGGTGCAGTGGCACAGTAGCCAAGCCAAATCGAATAACTAGTCACTGTAGCAAGCAATTTCCCATGGGAATAAAGGGGATAACGACCTAAACCACCTGTTTCTGGCCTTACCCTTGCTAATTCAGCATAAACAAGAGCTATTAGAGTAATGACGAATGCAGCAATAACCCAAGACATAATAGCAGCTGGCCCAGCCATTTTTGCCGTATTCCATGGTCCAAAAAGCCAACTTGATCCAATAATTCCTCCAAGAGATAATGCAGTAAGTGACCAAAAGCCCATTTTCTTTTTCAAATATCGTTCTTGATTCATGAAATTCCCTCTCTCTTAATGGGGTATATTATTATTTGCAAACATGGATAGCTTAGTACTGTACCTAAAATAATTAACTCCTTTCAAATTTTTAAGGCAATACTTCGGGAAGCTAACTTTACCTAATGGATGGTACAAAATCCAAACGAACAACCAGGAATTAGCTTAGCCAAAAAGGATTAGCTCAATTGTAGATCTATTTTAAGGTCAAAAAAACGTAATTACCTTAAATTGATTTTATTTGAATCGTTTGCATTTTGCAATATTATTTTTTGAAAATTCATAACACACATACAAAAGGAGTTCGTTCACTGAGTTAAGGCATGCATCACCCACTTCATGCGGGCCCACTTGCATAAGTAAACAATCCACCCCAAACGAAAAAGGGCTTATGTTTTTTTACAAACGAGCCCAAAAATTTCATTCTGGAGGAGTTATGAAATTTTAACTAGATGGTTATGTGGGAAGACCTCATTAAGGGTACTTTTTACATTCAAAAGGCCGCCAATTGGCGGCCTTCTTATCCAAAATACATTGATTTTCTTACTCCCCTGCCCCGTTAGTTCCATAGGAAAAAGAGCTGCCGAAGCAACTCCCTTATTGAAGTAAGGACCCGTTATTTGAATAGGATTTTCAAAAAGCCCTTTGTTTTGTATTGTTCGGGTCAATTGTCTTAATTTTTTTAATGAAATAATAATGTTTGTAGAGGGCGAGCACTATCAATAAGATTTTCACTAACAGGATGTCCACATAAAATACAGAAATTACGATGAAGAAATCGGCAATTATATTGATTCTGATTTTCTCTTTTCGAGTCATACCTTTTTTTTGCAGGAATGCTACAACGTATTTTTCATATAATGAGGTGCGTTTGAACCAGTTTTCAATCGTCTTGGAACTTTTAGCAAAGCAAAAAGCAGCAAATAAGTAAAACGGACCGCCCGGCAGAACTGGTAACACAGTCCCTGCAATACCTATCAAAAGAGATATGGACCCAAGAAGAAAAAATAGGAAACTTTTTACTTTTTTAATTGTAATCACCTTTTTATTTATATTCTATCTCCTTATAACATAAAGAGGAAGTCTAATTGATTCAACGTCATTGATTAATATCTTCCCTTTTTCTTTTTGAACTAACCTGCCCTCGTTATAAATAATAAATGCATAAACAGGATTTCTTATCCATTCATTCATACAGCATAGTTACGACCCCAGCATATTCTGACAAATTTTCTTTGGAAATATCCAATGTCTTAACTTCGGTTGTTCGCTGTCCGGAGATCTGAAAAAACTTATCTACCTTTGAAAACATCAGGCCAACAACCGGCAATGCCTTAGTTCTATAATGCATGGGAATTGTAATAGTGGATTTCAATTGACGCATCACTTGAGCAGCTTCTATTGCATTAATCGTGAATGTACCTCCTACAGGAATGATTAGAATATCTACTTTTCCAATTTCATTTACTTGTTCTTCTGATAATATATGCCCTAAATCTCCACAGTGACAGATAGTTAGTCCATCCATTTGGAAAAGATATAAAATATTGGGGCCTCTCTTCTCGCCATTTACCTTATCGTGAAATGTCTTAAATCCACTAATTCTTACATCTTCGCGGATGTATTCCTTCGGCTCATTAACAAGCAAGTATTCACCTGTTGCAGCTTGAATTTTATTGTGATCGAAATGATTATGTGTAACGGCAACTATATCTGGTTCAACACTCGGCATACGGTAACGGATGAAGCGATGATATGGATCAATAAGAATCCTGGTTCCACTTTCGGATGTTAGTAAAAAGGCAGAATGTCCAAACCATTTTATTTTCATACTAAAATTCTCCTTATTGATTCAAAATTATTAAAATCAAGCAACTTTTAAGGAAACCCGGACCTACAGTTCAATATTTATTCCATTTATTATTATTCTATTATTCATGTAATAGTCCTTCTACACCTGATCTGTCCCTTTTATTCCATAAGAAAAGCGATCCTCATTAAAGAATCGCGCCCAATTGTGAAAAAACATTACATTTTAAAATCTTTTCATTAAAACGCAGGCGGGGTAACTGAAAATAATACAGCTGCATTCTGACTAAAATTATTTTCCCATTTATGTTTGAAATTTGCTGGTATTTTCACACTATCACCAGCTTCCAATATATATTCTTCTTCACCTAAATACAGCTTGATTTTCCCTTCCAAAATAAATGCTACTTCCTCTCCTCTATGTTCTATAGGGCTTTCTGACGAGGAAATATTCGGAGGAACTTTCATAATCGCTGTTGCCAAATTACCCGTAAAATCAGGTGACAATAACTCATAAGACAAATTATCAATGATCATTTTCTTACGTTTACTGGACCTAACGATTAAATCCTCCGTAATCGTTTCTTCAAGCAAAAAACTAAATGTTGGAACATTCAAGGTTTTAGCTAAGACCTTTAAGGTTTGAATAGAAGGATTCGCCAAACCTCTTTCAATCTGGCTTAACATTGAAGGTGTAATTTCAGCTAATTTTGCTAACTCTCTACTACTCAATCCTTTAGCTTTTCTATATTTTTCAACTTTCTTGCCAATATCTATATTTTCCATAACTGCTACTCCTTAACGACTTATTAAATCACACTTAAATAAAATTAATATAAATTAACATCGAGATGATTGTGTGTTAAACTGTACTAAATTTTATTTAATTATAATTTACCAAACAATTTGTTACAAGAAAATGAGGAGGATCAAACAGATGAAAGAGATTGAAAGCAAAGAATTACAATCATGGAAAGACAAATATCCTTTATTAAATAAGCTCATTTCGACGGAAGAAGTATTTTGGCTCAATCCAAATGTCGAAAAATTTCAAACAGGAATAAAAAAATCCCCCCTTACTCAAGAAGATGTAAGAGATGCAGAGGAAAGGTTGAAACGTTTTGCTCCATATATCGCCAAAGTTTTCCCTGAGACAAAAGGAACGAACGGAATCATAGAATCACCTTTAGTGAGAATTCCTGCCATGAAGCAGTCCTTGGAACAGGATCATCAACAACCTATATTAGGAGAATTATTACTAAAATGTGATAGTCACCTTCCTATATCAGGATCCATTAAAGCAAGAGGCGGGATTTATGAAATTCTCAAACATGCGGAAGAACTAGCTTTCCAACATCAATTGTTAACAATTCAAGATGATTATTCGATTTTAGATAGTGATAGGTTCCGAACCCTTTTCTCAAAATATTCAATCGCAGTAGGCTCGACTGGAAATTTAGGACTTAGTATTGGCATCATCAGTGCAAAGTTAGGTTTTAACGTTTCCGTTCATATGTCAGCTGATGCAAAACAGTGGAAAAAAGACTTGCTTAGAAGCAAAAATGTCAATGTCATTGAATATGAAGCTGATTATAGTAAAGCTGTAGAGGAAGGCCGAATCCAAGCAGATAGTGACCCAACATGTTATTTTGTGGATGATGAAAATTCTCACGACCTATTTTTAGGATATGCAGTGGCTGCATCCCGTTTGAAGAAACAATTAGAAGAGCTAGAGATAATTGTAGATGAAAATCATCCTTTGTTTGTTTACCTCCCATGTGGAGTAGGTGGTGGTCCTGGAGGCGTAGCTTTTGGCTTGAAATTATTGTATCAAGACCATATTCACTGTTTCTTCGCAGAACCTACCCACTCGCCATGCATGCTACTCGGTTTAATGACTGGACTACATGATAAAGTTTCTGTACAAGATGTTGGCATCGATAATGTAACAGACGCGGATGGACTAGCTGTTGGAAAGCCATCCGGGTTTGTCGGTAAAACGATGGAACCCTTCTTAAGCGGCAATTATACGGTTAGCGATGAACAGTTGTATAAGTTGCTAAAAGAACTAGTTGATACAGAAGGGATCCATTTAGAACCTTCAGCACTAGCAGGCATGATAGGACCAAGTAAATTATGTAAAGAGGGTATCGATTATTTACAGAAGCATCATTTAACGGAAAAGATGAGTAATGGTACACATATTATTTGGGGGACTGGCGGAAGCATGGTTCCTGAAGAAATGATGAAGCAATATTATCAAAAAGGGTTGAAAATAGCGTTAGAGAAACAGAAGTAATTTACCTTTGCCCAACAATTACATGTGGCTAAATGTAAAACAAAGTTGATTGGAACGGAAGGCTCGAGACTCCTGCGGGGAAAGCGCGTGCCCTACGTTCCAATCAACGTTCGAATTTTCCTCAAAAAAATGTACTGTAGACTGCAGGAATGCTAGCCTGCCTCTTAGTTGCATAAGAAAAATCTGCCTATATGACAGATCTAATTTACTGCTATTGCACCTGAACGTTTGATGGAGTGTCAGCCCCCCCAACAATCACATAGGAATGTACCCTTTTGTTAGATATACAAATATCATAACGGGAATAAAACTAAAGACCATAAATAAATTGCTTAAAGCTATTAATCTGTTATTTGAATAAGAACCTAATACTACTCCAATTGGGTTAAGAACAAATGTTAACATCCCATAAGATTCTTCCATTTTAAAGACCAAATAAGGTATCCAAGAAACAATTCCACAGAGTAAAAGTGTAACAGATAGCCAAAAGTAGATCTTTGTTTTTCGATTGACTCGACTCAATTATTCCAACGCCTTTCAAAACAACAATGCCCTAATCTTAACATAGTTTCCAAATAAAGTTTCCGGGTTTCCCTGCCCCTTTAACTCCATAAGAAAAAGAGCTGCTAAAGCAACTCCCTTGTTTAGCGTGGGTTCACCAATCGAATCCTTCCTGTTTTAAAGCGAGTAACATTCTACGAATTTATACGTTACCCCATTTAAATTTCCTACACAGTATACGAAATACTTATGTTTATACGAGTCTTTTCGTCTATGCTTGAATTAAAGTGTGACAATAATCGGACCATTTTTAGTAAGGATAATCGTATGTTCCAATTGAGCTACATAGCTTTTTTCTGTAGCATAGGTCCAACCGTCTTCTTTTTGGAATACTTCTTCTTCAAAGGTTGAGATAAATGGTTCGAATGCGATAACCATCCCTTCCTTTAATAGTTCATTATCCCATGGATCATTATAATTACAAATATGGTCAGGTGCTTCGTGTATTCTACGTCCAACACCATGTCCTGTAAGGTTTTTGATAACAGTGAATCCATGCTGTCTCGCTGTTTCGAATACTGCTTTTCCGATTCTGCTTTTTTTGGAACCTGGTTTTGCTTTCTTAAGACCTGCTTCAAATGCCTTTTTAGCAACGTCGCATAATTTCGTTAATACTTCGTCACCCTCCCCTACTACAAATGAGATTCCTGTATCTGCGAAATAACCGTTCTTTGAAGCAGATACATCTATATTCACTAGATCCCCTTCATGAATAACCCGAAGACCTGGAATACCATGTGCCACTTCTTCATTAGTGCTAATGCAAGTATAGCCAGGAAAATCATATTCACCTTTTGGAGCTGAAACTGCACCTGCCTTTTCTAAAAGTTCTCCGGCTATATCATCAAGTTCTTTGGTCGTTATCCCTGGAATTGTTCTTTGTACCAATTCATCTCTAATGGAGGCAACAATTTTGCCAATTTCCTTCAAACCATTAAAATCCTCTTCTGTTTTTGCAATCATTTTTTCCTACCTCAAATCGTTTATAGTCTATAATCCATAAGCTAAATAAGTATTAATTGTACCTTTATTTTCTCGCAAAATAAAAGCAATGTAAATGATTTGGTACAATACCCCTTTTTTCACAAAGTTACCAACGTTCAAAATATATATTATTGGAGATTCCTTTGCTAAACAATCTGGCCCAATTGTTGAACAAAGAACAAACAGCAATCTTTAGCTCCATAAGAAAAAGCTGTCTTGAGGACAGCTCTGAACAATAACTATTGAACTGCTTAATCTTGTTCATCAAGTTCAATAAAATAATGATCCTTACGGTATGACACTGCCTCCATGGTTGCAATCAGGTTTTCCTCATGAAAGACGTCTATTCGATAAAATCCTGTCCGATAGTTTCGTTTAATTTCCGTTGCAAGGGCTACTATCTTGTCTCCGGGTTTAGCTGATTCAATAAACTGGATGGTTGTCGAGAGGCCTAATGATGTTTTGCCATATGCATTACAGGCTACTGAAAAAGCATGATCTGCTAAAGCATAAATGACTGCCCCGTGAACCGTTCCATATGCATTTACCATAGTGCTTTGCACTTCTAAAGTTGCTTCTGCAGTACCTGCCTCGAATTTCGTTAACTGAATGCCTAACGACTGAGCATACGGATCGTTTTTCACATGCGCATGAATTTGTTCATAATGTTTTTCATGAATTTGATATTCATCAATTTTTTTCTTCACCATTACCTACCCCTTTTCAGTACCATCGATATCAGTAATTGTGACGTGTATTGGAAGTGCTAATTATTATCCATTTAAAAAACCAATTGCACCAACATCATGTAGACAATCGTTCCCCCCGCTATGGAAAGGAGCATCATTTTCTTCCAAATGTGAAGCAGGGCAACTACCGCTATCGCCATAAATTCAGGGATGCCGTGACTTCCGGATTGTAAGCTTACATCCTTTAAACAATAAATGACCAAAAGCCCAATTACCGCGGATGGCAGTATTTTACCGAGATACTGTACATACTTCGGTGTGGGTTTACCTGATGGGAAAACGATGAATGGAAGAAACCTTGTAAGCATTGTGCCAAGAACAACCATTGCTATTGTAATGATTTGCTGTGTTAAATCCATTGTCATATGGTCTTGACCTCAACTTTCTCTAATGGCTTTCTAAGTAAGGTGAGTACCCCCAAAATTGAAAACATAGCAGGGATGATGAAATTGCTTCCGCCAAAAATAATAAGACAGACTGCTGACAGTCCAAGCCCTGTGAGGGCACTATGATGGTTTTTCTCTTTCATCCACTGTTCAATGAAAATGACTACAAAGAGAGCCGTCATAACAAAATCGAGTCCTTCTGTGTTGAATTTGACAAGGGATCCAAAAATGCCGCCAATCGCCGATCCTATCACCCAATAGGAATGATTGAGCAATGTCACGAAGAACATGAACCAGCCCTTGTCTACATTATTCGGAACATCAACGGTACAATTGATGGAAAAAGACTCATCGCAAAGCCCAAAAATCAGATACAGCTTTTTCTTCCCGGTCCCCCTGTACTTATCCAGCATGGAAATGCCATAAAACAAATGCCGTGCATTCACCATTAAAGTTAGAAAAAGGGCGTTAATCGGATTGAATGCGACAAGCAATAAATTGGCTGCAATAAACTCCATTGATCCTGCAAATATTGTTAGACTCATCAATATCGGGTAAATAGCACTGAAGCCTAATGAATTCATAAAGATTCCATAAGCGATGCCTAAAAATAAAAAGCCTGCAAAAATGGGCATTGTGTACGGAAAGGCTGCACGAAATGCAGTTAGCATTTGAGTTCTTTTTTTCATATATTTCACATCCTGATGGCTAAATTTATTTAAATTTAACATACAAAATCCGTACAAAAAACAAGTTAATTGTATGGATTACAATTAAAATAAAATACCCCCATTTCATCAAAATGTGGGTACCGATAGATATTCCTTTATATAAATCATCCCGTTTCATTATTAGAATTCCATACAAAAAATGATATGATTGTATGGAATAAGATCGTTGAGGTGAAGTATGCCAGTAAATTCATTTGACAATTATCCAATGTCTTGGAAACCTGATAAGAAAGCATTAAAGCGTCCTTTTTATAAATCTCTTGCATCATTACTTGAACAAGATATAACAAATGGCTTTTTAGCACCTGGAACAAAGTTGCCACCGCAACGAGAATTGGCAGATTTTCTTGATTTAAACTTCACCACCATTACCCGCTCCTACAAAATATGCGAGGCAAAGGGATTAATATATGCCGTTACGGGAAGCGGAACCTTTGTGGCTCCCAATGCCACTCGTTCTATAACCATTTCCGCGGATAAAACGGCAAACAGCATTGATCTTGGCTTTGTGGCATCTTTTGAGCAAACCAATGATATTGTATCAGAAACTATTCAAAAAACTGTGAACAAAAGTTATTTGGAGCAGCTGCTGAATTACAACGATCCGACTGGTATTCCACATCAAAAAACAGCAGCCCTAAACTGGATGGAATCTTTCGGCATTCACGCGGATCAAGAGCATATGGCAATCGTTTCCGGTGCCCAAAATGCATTGGCAGTTGCCTTGGCTGCATTGTTTGAGCCTGGTAATAGAATTGCAACCGACTTATACACATATTCAAACTTCATCGAGTTGGCAAAGATGTTCCATATTAAGTTAGTGCCCATTCCCGGAGACCAGTTCGGAATGCTGCCAGACGAACTTGAAAAGCAGTGTTGCCAAATAAATATTAACGGCATTTTTCTGATGCCCTCTTGCAACAATCCAACCACAATCATGATGTCAGATATTCGAAAGCAAGAAATAGCTGCGGTCATCCGTAAGCATCGTTTAATTTTGATTGAGGATGATATCCATGCATTTCTGACGGCAGGCATTATCTCCGATTACCGGCAGCCTATGTACCATTTGCTTCCAGAACAGAGCGTTTATATTTGCGGCACCTCTAAGTCAATATGTTCTGGATTAAGGGTTGCCTATATGGTCTATGGGGATGTATTGCGCGAGAAAATTTCCCAGGCCATTTTCAACATAAATGTAAAGACCTCTTCTTTTGATGCAGAGGTTATTACAGAGCTTATCCTATCAGGAAAGGCTCATGAAATTGTTTCTCAAAAGAAACAGCTTTCACAGACTGCAAATGATATTTATTCGGAATATTTTCATTTAAGAAAGGATGTTGGACATCCTCTCAGTCTTTATCGTTGGCTTCCAATCCATGGACATAACGATGCATTACAGCTGGAAACGGATCTGAAAAGGCGCGGTATTCGAGTTTTTCATTCCAATCGTTTCCAAAGCGGGCAGACCACCCCTGATATGTACTTGCGTATTGCATTATCTTCTACAAACTCATTTGATGAGCTAAAAATAGGATTGGACATATTAAAACAGTATCTCAACTGATTCAAAGATCGAAAAATCGAATCTTTTAAAAAAACGTTCCAGGTGATTTCAGAAATCCGCTCCCTTTCCGCCGACTGTCTGCCAAGCCCGGACCGCCCGCGGAAAGCGAGTGCCTGAAGTGGAAATCAAATTTTATAACCGTCATAAAGTAAAGTGAATGTCCCACCATGATAACAATAGTAATTTTCAGCTTTAAGATCTTTAATCTTTCTTAAAGACTGCTCTGCTTCCTCGACATTTAAACAAAATTGTGGATTAGCAATGCCCAATTCATGATTCTCTTTAACAGCTGCATCACCTGATATTACACTATTTAAACTTGGAAAATATAATGAAATATGCCCTGAGGTATGACCTGGTGTTGCTACTACTCTACATTCGTTATCTAAAATCAAATCACCATCATGTACCTTTTCATCAATTGAAACATGCTTCAATTTCTTTAATTGTTGTATAAACCATTTACCGAATTCTTGATTTGGCATATTTTCTACCATTCCTTCGGCTTGAACCAATCTCTCTGACTTCATTTCACCACTAATAAATTTCGATTCTACTTCACTAGCTATAATGTTAATCAGAGGATACTTCTCCTTGAAATCAAATAAGGAACCTATATGATCAATATCATAATGAGTAATGATTATATTCTTTAAATTCTTCATTTCATAACCATTTTTTATAATTTCATTTTCAATTAAAGGTAAAAAATCAGGATAACCTGTATCGACCAAAGTTAGTTCATTTTTCCTTATAATCAAGCTAGGATTAATGTAGTTTTTTTGCCCATTAAATTCAAATTCAATTGGCAGTTCTATTATCTTCATTTCCTCATCCAACCTCCCGTTTGTGATAACCGAATATTCTATATATTATCCAACTATTAATTTTAACAAAATCTCCCTTTAATTGCGTAACAAAAAGGGCGATGCAACGACCTAGTTATTGAAGTAAAGAACCTGTTAGTTCAAAAAGAAACCCTGTATGGAAACAAAGAAAAGAAACAATGAGACAACAACGCACCCCAAAAATCCTCCTTTTCTATCTTTTTGAAATTCGGCTAATCCCATTACTAACATAAGTGCGCCCAAGAACAACATAGAATACGGCATCAACTCGAAATTTCTAGTAATTAGTTGATAGGCTGATAAAGCAAGAACGATTATTACTAAGATGAGTTTAACTATTTTCAAGAATATTTCCCCTTAAGTACTATTTTTTTAAATCATACCAGTTAACACCTCTTCATTGTGTAGAAAATGGAATTTCCTTCATTCACTAACCCACTTTTCTGCAATAAAAAGCCGACTGGCTTTTTATTCGAGAATGAGCTTTAACTTATTGAAAGGGATACTAGGTAGGTAGTATCCCTTTTTAAGTAAGGCTGGTTCATGAAATATATGTCTGGCCATTTTTGTAAGTGAATGCATAGTTTCCTTCTTTTTTCAATAAAACCGGCAAATACTGCGCAACCATCTCAGCAATTCCGAGATTAAGCGGGTGAAGTATCCAATCAATGGATTTCCAATCAAGAATGCCTTCCCGCGTTTTTTTCGGTGTTTCATATATTAAATCCTCATCCGCCATATACAAATATACATATATTCCATCCAATTCACCTTCTGGAGTTACCCAGGTAACCGTTCCTTTAGAAAAAAAGGTCTCTACCTCTATGCCCGTTTCCTCAAATACCTCACGCTGTGCTCCTATATCAGGTGTTTCACCTTTCTCGATTTTGCCCCCCACCCCGTTCCAAACACCCATAATAGGAGCTTTCTCCCGGTTAAGCATGAGTAGTTCATTATTCTTCTTAACAAAACAAACCGTATACTTAAACATTTTTCAAAGTGACCCCTTTATCTTCAATTTAACCACATGGCCGTGTACTGTTTTACTCGTGAATTTCCCACTATATTTCGGTCTATATAAGTAGGAAAGATCTTAACCAAACATTTTAATACAATTTGTCCACTAATAAAAACTTTAGCTTTTCTCAACATTAACAATGAATAAAGAATCCGTAAACGCTCTCCGCCAATGTATGAATGCACTCCCCATTAGTTCCAATTCTTCTATTTTCAGCGCATTTACTCGTGAATTCGAGCGATATATACCTGAGTTTGCGCTGTTTACTAGTGAATTCGCATTTTACTCGTGAATTTCCGCTATTTACTCGTGAGTTTTGCTGTTTTACTCGTGAATTTACATTGTTTACTCGTAAGTTTTGCTGTTTTACTCGTGGATTCGTTTTTTTATCATTACCGCATAAAGAAAGCAGCGATTCCCTTAAGAATCGCTGCACCTCCTATTTATGCTCCTGCCCAAACATCTTTCGCATATCTGCCATTTTCCTCTAATAGTTGCAGCCATACTGTGGCTTCTTCTTTCGATGTTTGATAGAAATGCATATAGCTTTCGATTAGTGTTCGTTCAACATCAGGTGCCATTTTGCTTCCGTCTCCGCAGATGTATAGATGTCCTCCTTCTTTTAATAAAGGAAGGATGTCATGGGCGTTTTCCGCTAATCTGTTCTGGACATATGTTTTTTCTTGACCGGGACATCTTGAGTAAGCGGTGTGCAGTGTTACAAGGCCTTCTTGTTCGGCTTGCACGAGTTCTTCTTGATAGAGGAAATCGTGTTCCGGATTACGGCATCCAAAGTAAAGGTGAGCAGTCCCTAAAGTTTCACCTTTTTCTTTCAAAACGCGACGTGCCTGTATGAATCCCCTGAATGGTGCAATTCCTGTTCCAGGGCCAATCATGATGATTGGTTTTCCTGTTTTCTCTGGAAGTTGGAAATTGGATTGCGGCGTAGTGATAAAGCAGGCTATTTTGTCTCCTTGGAAGCGTTCTGCCAAATAATTCGATGCAATTCCTTTGTATTCCCCGTTTCCGCTCAAAGCTTCTCCACGGACGACGCTGACGGTGATACTTGCTTCTCCTTCGTTGTGGAGCGGTGAGCTTGAGATAGAATAGTATCTTGCTTTTAAAGGTGGCAGTAAAGCCAGGAAACGTTCAAATGGGATTTCACATGCAAGATACTTTTCAATAAGGTCAAGCATGGTTATGCGCTTGTTCAGGATTTCTTGTTTATAGGTACTGTCCAAAAGAAGATCTTCAAGTTCTTTTACATGTGGAGGACATACCGTATAAGTGGCAAGCGCCCGAATTTGAGACCGGGTGGCGGGTTCTTGGAACTCCACATAGTTTGATAGTAATTCTTCTAGTTTTACCGGTTTTCCTGTAGGAAGATGAGCAGCTTTTCCGGAATCCCCAGTCAGATTCACGTAATCTTGGCCTTTTAGGTTAAATCGACTGAGCACTCGCTCGACAAGTTCCGATGGATTTTGCGGAAGAACCCCGAGATGATCGCCTTCCTGATAATGTATTCCCTCTGGCAGAGTTAATTCTATATGCCGTGTACTTCTTCCGCTATCTATATGTTGTAATTCAAAATTCCTTTTTACAATGGAAGTAAAAGCATGATGGGTGCGGGCAAGTGGTGTTCCGCTCACATCACTTACGAAGGTCATCGTAATCGAGCTGACTACCCGATCATTCCTATTCACTTCAATGTTCAGGGTTTTGGCAAGATTCGGCCAAAGGGCTTCTGTCCATTTCTCGTAATCCCCTTCAAAGTCATCGCTTGCATCTCCATAGCCTGTTTCTGACAGCCGCACTGCTCCTTTTTGTTCCAGCCGCTCATCAATGAAGATTGGAATGCGTTGGTACGTATTGGCCCAATTGCGGTCCCCGCAGCCGAAGATCGCATAGTGAACACCATCCAATGTGTTCTTGCTTTCCTTCAGCCATGAAACGAAGTCACCTGCATTATCCGGGGGATTTCCATTATAAGATGCCGAGACTATAAGAACAGCTCCTTCTTTGGGAAGCCGATCGGTGTAATCATTTAAAGGGGCAACCTCGGCATTGAAGCCTTGTCGCTTCCCTGTTTCGGCAAGGTCACGAGCAACCCCTTCCGCTGTTCCCATATTTGATCCAAACAGGACGAGTAATGGTGTCCCATGTGCTGATTCGATTGGAGATACCGTGGCTCCTTTGTCCGCTGACTTTGATTCTGGAGAAGCAGCGGTAAATGACATCGTCGGCTTCCTCGGTGAAACGCGCATGGTCAATCCGTCCGGTTTGAGAGTCAAAGTTTCTTTAACATCCAATTGATATTCTTCATGATCAATCAAGTCAAAGTGCTGTAAAACCATGCCGAGCACCAGTGTCGCTTCATGAATGGCAAACTGCTGTCCGATACAGGCGCGCTGCCCGTTTCCAAACGGTTTATAAGCATGATAAGGGATGGAATCCAAATCCTCGAACCGCTCAGGAATGAACGATTCAACGTCATCACCCCAAACAGATGGATCACGGTGAAGCTCGGGAATAAGCAGCGAGAACACATCACCTTTCTTCACATTATATTTTCCACCCAGCATGGTATCTTTTTTCGCATAAACGGAAAACGCTGGAGCTGTCGGCCACAGACGAAGCGTTTCATTTAGCACCATTCGGACATATTTCAGCTTTTTCACTTGTTTGTAATCAGGAACATCATCACCCAGCACTTCATCGACTTCCTGCTGCGCTTTTCTTAACTTGTCTCTGTTATTCATGAGGAAATAGATGGCGAACGATAGGAGACCGCTCGTCGTTTCATGCCCAGCTATTAAAAAGGTAATGATTTGAAAGCGAATATTTTCATCATCCAGTGATACGCCCGTTTCGGGATCGACTCCTTTCAACATATGGGAAAGGAGGTCATCTTCTCCCTGATCACCATTTTGTTTTCGGTCAGCAATCAATTCATCCACTAGAGAGAACATATATTGAATGTCTTCCCTGAATTGTTTTTTAGATTTGATCATCAGTTTATCTTGGATGCCAAGCCGCTGCGTTTGGCTCATCGCTTCATCCAACGCACGCACCATACTGGTGACAAAAGGATGGGTGGTCTCCCGATAAAAACTGTTAAAACGGTAATTGAACCCGCAGAGTCCGATCGTATCCAAGGTCAATCGTGTCATATCTTCAGGAACACCTATCTCATCAGCCGGATTCAGGCGGGCCCATTTTTGAATGAGTTGGGTAGCAAGATCCACCATTTTGGCATGATATCCCTTCATTGCTTGCTGGCTAAAGCTGGGCAGCAGGATGTTATGGGCCTTTTTCCAATTCGGCTCCGTCGTTTCACTTGTGAAAAGGCCATCGCCGCCGAATGCTCTCACTTTTTGTAGGGCTGGACCGACTTTCTTATCAAACCTTGTTTCATCACAAATTTCTTTTGCGAGGGCAGCACTTGATACGAATGTAGTGATTCGACCCGGAAATTGAAACTGAAAAACCGGCCCAAGTTCTCGTGCCAGCTTCATGAAAGACTGAAGCGGCTTATCCTTATCAATGATAGGCAGGCTGCCTAGGGGGCCATATGTCTTTGGCTGTGGAAACTGAGTTGTGTTTTCCATTTTATTAGCACCTCTTTACAATAGTTTAGAATGCGGAATGAACGTTCATTCCGTTTACATGTTAAAAATTTTTCAAGCGTGCAATCGGACTGCATCCCAAAAGCTTTCTTCCACATCTGCCAAAAGTTTTGGTTCAGGTTCTAACTCCCCGATGCGAACAAGTCGCTCAAGCTCAAGAAAAGCTCCATAAATGATGGCAATCAAAGCTGAAGAAGGAAGCTCCTTTATTTCTTTTTTCTCTTTTCCTGACTCAAAGAAATTTTTAAATATATCCAATAGCCCTTGAAAGCTAGCATGACTATCTTCATTTAAAAAATGGGCTCCACTATGTATTTTAATAAAATAAAGTGCTTGGTCCTGCTCGGTTGTAAAGTGAACCATTGATTTAAAAATATGGTGAAACTGATTGCGAATTGAATCATCATGAGGAAATCCATTCTTGACCGTTTCAGTGAAAATATCCAAGTACTCTTGAAAAATCTTGTTGCCCAGCACTTCCTTATTCTCGAAATAACGATAAATGGTACCCGCTCCAACTCCTGCCGATGTAGCAATCATCGGGATCGTTGTCGCATCATATCCCCGTTCTGCGAATAGCACTAAAGCGCTAGATACTATACTGTCTCGTTTATTTACTGCAGTGATCATAATGATTCACCCCTTTTTTCACAAGATGCGGAATGAATGTTCATTCCTCTTTAGTGTAAGTGTATACCCAATAAAATCCCATCTCAATCGCGCATACTACCCATATTTTGTGAATTCTTTATTAACGGAGGGGGATAAAAGTCTGAAATTATTTCTTTTTGAGGAATTAAATGGGTACTACAAACTATTGTTTGCCCATAAAAAAAAAGCTGATAGTCACAGCTCTTCAAGTTAAAAACAGGATGATTTTCATGTTAATCAATTGAATCAAAGGAATTTATGCATGATAATAGCGGTCAGATAGTTTCTTTTTATGGGCATTGAACACTTCTTCCAATGGGATATTGTACTTGTTCGCAATCACAATCAAGTTTCCTAGCACATCTCCCAATTCTTCGGTTAACTCCTGTTTGTTTTCTTCATACGAACCAATAACCTCATCAGGTCTATCCCTGCCAATTTCAAGGGAGCGAATGGCTCGTGCCACCTCGCCGGTTTCTTCTGCCAAAAAGCCGATGCGAATGAAAATGTCCAATTCTGACCATCCTCGTGCTTCATAATAATCTTTTACCCATTGTTGAAATTCAGTGACGTTCATATTCATCCACCTTTCAGTTAGATAATTCAAGTTTAACAAATCTTCCTGAATTTTGTATGATAAGAAGGGAAGATTACTAAATGGGAGATGTGATATTTTGAAAAGTCTAGCTGTATTTTGTGGATCAAGCAAAGGTGCATCTGCTGTCTATGTAGATGAGGCTAAAAAACTGGGTGCGGAACTGGCAAAACGTAATATTACCCTTGTCTATGGAGGCTCAAGTGTAGGAATCATGGGTGCAGTTGCAGATTCCGTTTTGGAAGCAGGCGGAAATGTAATTGGAGTCATGCCAGAATTTCTAGAAAAAAAAGAAATAGCCCATAAGAACTTAACTGAATTGATCGTCGTGGAATCCATGCATGAAAGAAAAGCAAAAATGGCTGAGCTTGCAGACGGGTTCATGGCCTTGCCAGGCGGACCAGGAACATTGGAAGAATTCTTTGAGATTTTCACTTGGGCTCAGCTTGGTCTTCATCAAAAACCTTGCGGACTCTTAAATATCAATCACTATTATGATCCTTTGGTCGCTTTATTCAATCATATGTCCGACGAACAGTTCCTGCATGAAAAATTCCGTTCCATGGCGCTGGTAGATGTTGACCCAAATGGACTGCTTGATCAATTTAATACATATGAACCGCCAACCGTAAAAACTTTCATTACCGAAAAACAAACCTGACCATTAAAAAACAACCGGCCAAGATCAATAATGACCTTGGCCAGTTGTGATAAACTGCTGCGCACTGAAGGGTTAATTGAATATCAGGTTTAAATAATCTCCATGCCCTTTAATAAGTTGCACTTCATGTTCGGATGAGATCCAGAAGAAATGAAATGTCAGCCCCTCTTCATCTCCTCCACCCGTTGGCTGATGATCCCATTCATCAGGAACATTGTATACACGTATTTGATAAAAATATCTATTATGTATGGCACCATCAACGTTCTCCCAAAAATCTTCTGCAATCAATTTCTCCACATGAAATTTTTCCAGACCTGTTTCTTCTTTCATTTCCCTAATCACTGCTTGGTAAGGATCTTCTTGAGGCATCACTGATCCCTTTGGTATCTGAATCCCCGCTTCCCTAATGGGATGTTGAAAAACCAATACCTGTGTTTCTCCATTTTTGATTCTTGTCACATACCCGTAGGCTTTTTTTATCGGCATCACCATCATTCCCCCGTTATTGCAAATGATAGATCAATCACCAAAAGCAAATATGAGCTCTGTCTCGCATACAGTTTCTCCATCGACAGTAGCCCTTCCTATTCCTTTACCGATTGGACCTTTCAAGCGAGTAATCTCTACTTCTAAACGTAATTGGTCCCCTGGCCTTACCTGCTTTTTAAAGCGACATCCATCGATACCAGCCAAAAGCCCGATCCGCCCTTTATTTTCTTCTTTTGTAAGCATAACAACAGCACTTACCTGTGCTAATGCCTCCACGATCAATACACCTGGCATCACTGGGTAATTTAGAAAATGCCCATTGAAAAACTCTTCATTTGCTGTGACATTTTTAATGGCCACCGCTCTCTTTCCTTCTTCCAATTCCAAAACTCTATCAACTAAAAGAAACGGATAGCGATGCCTGATAATGTCTTTGATTTCTTGGATATCAATCAATATTACGTCCCCCATTGCGATAGATTGCTTTCGCTTTATTTTACCACCAGTATCATAATGTGGATATTTTTGTATTTACCAAACTACACTTCTTTCAATAAAAAAAGGCTGCCTGAGCAACCCTTTTATTTTGATTCCGCTTACAAATCCTTTGATTTTTTTTCCTTTGATTTAGTTAACGGGGCTAGAACCATTTGTTCATACCTCTCATAACCCCCTAATAATTTATGAATCAAGCTTATTTTAGGAACAACAAGGTAAACCACCAATCCTGAAATGGTGCTTAGGATAGCTCCTGCCAGCACATCCGCCGGAAAGTGGACACCTACCCAAATACGGGAAATGCCAACAAGGAAAGCCAGCATGATCCATAACAACCACCAACCTCTTTTGAAAAGCCAAAAGGAGACACAAAACGAGAAAAACAAAATGGTATGGTCGCTTGGAAATGAATTATCCACTGCCTTTTCAATTAACTTATTAACATTGGTCAATTCTGCAAATGGCTGATTGTTTGAATGCAATTTCCCTGCCATTTTCCCCATCATTTCAGCTATTACAAACGTAACCATCCCACAAACAACCATCATTCTACTCTGTTCATTTCGAGTGAACCATAATACGATGACAGCTAAAGCTAATAAAAAAACCATGTACTCGGCAATGAAAATGGCAGAAGGGTTTAAATAAGCGTATTGTTTCCCTAAGTCATTGATCATTCTAAATACATTGATATTCAGCTCAAAAAAATCCATTTCATACCCAACCTTCCTCTTTTTCTTACATATTAAAGAGAAAGGAAGTAAATCTCCATCGTTCTTCCTAACAGTTTAATCCATTATCTTACATTTTTGTAACGTGGTTGTTATGGTTGTTCAAGGTGGAATTAAACTAGGAGGCTTTACTTATCTTCATGGAGTGAGGAAGTTTACTTGTTAAAAGCACCACAATCATATATTCGTGTAAAAAAAGGACATGATACGATCTTATAACTAGAGTTATGACTAATAGCTCAAGTTTTATTCTTTTAAAGGTTTTATTAAAGTTGAATAGAATTATAAATTGGAATAAATAAACAAAATCGAGGTGATATCTTGCAGATATTATTAATTCGGCATGGTGAGTCAGAAGACGATTTTCTAGAAGAAAATTACGAAGGAACTACTGATTTGCCACTAACCATCAAAGGAATTGAACAAGTAGAAAAAATGTGCAGACGTGTCTCTGAAGAGTTTCCACCAGAATACATTTGGTCAAGTACCTTGCTTCGTGCTAGTAAAACTGCCGAAACTTTATCAAATACCATCAAATGTCCAGTAACATTCTTGGAAGATTTACGAGAGATGCAGGATAGGGAGAAAAATTCAGATTTTAGATTACGAGCTGAAAATGTTCTTTCTTATATTAGAGAGAACAGTGCAAATTATAAACGAATTGCCATTATATCCCACGGAGGGGTGATTACTAAAATAATTGAAAGCTTTCTTCAATTACCACCCGCAATTAATGATGTGTGGTTCAATTCTCATAATACAGGAATACATCTTCTTGAGTATACTGATCATCCATACAAACTTATAAGATTTTTAAATAGTACTACGCATTTGGAATATAGCTAACGATAAGAGCTGTTTTATGGCAGCCTTTTCTTTATGTAATATACAGGGGGAAAAGGCTGACACGCATTAAAAAAAATGGGCGTTTCTGTGCAGCTACTAAATGATTAAAAAAGGTTTTTTATGGAGATTCGTTGAATTCTTAGGTAAGGTTCAACGAAAGGTGGTAAAGTATGAAATCAATAAATTCTCCTATTTACCCTAAAGTTAACAATGTTTTCATTCATGTTAAAGATTTAAAGAAATCAGCTGGATGGTATTGTAATCTCCTTGGCATTCCTCATAATAGTGATTCTGTAGAATCTCCTGTTTACAATATTCCTATAACAACTGAAACTGGATTAACGTTAGACGACCATACATTTGATCCTGATTTTAGATTCGAACCATCCAGCAATGTATTGTTTAATTTTTACGTAAAGGATATAGACGAAGCCTATAAATTCATTAAGAGTAATAACATATCTATTGCTAAAGAAATAGAGCGTATTGGGGATTTTGCATATTTTAACTTTCAAGATCCTGATGGTAATGTACTTATGATTTGTAATTGTTAAGGATGAAAATTGGTTGGCTTTTATTTTAGGGAGGGTAAACATGCTGCACATACAGAAAAAGTCCGATACTGTCATTATTGTCATTCACGAAATATATGGACTGAACCTACATATGCAGGGTTTTTGTGAGTCAATATCAAAACAGGGTTTTGATGTGATCTGTCCGGATTTGTTAGAACGTGAGACGCCTTTTGATTATTCCCAAGAGGAAGCTGCTTATCGGCATTTTATGGAGAACGTAGGTTTCACAGGCGCCTTACATAAAATAAAGGAAATATTAGCGGATATAAAAGATGTATATCAAAAGATTTTCATTCTTGGATTCAGTGCAGGGGCAACTGTAGCTTGGCTGTGCAGTGAGGAAGAGTGTGTCGATGGAATAGTTGGTTACTACGGTTCGCGTATTAGGAATTATGCAGAATTAGCGCCACAATGCCCTGCATTGCTATTTTCCCCATTAGAGGAGCCATCATTTAATGTGGACGAGTTAATTTCAGCTTTGGAAATAAAGAATGTCGAAGTTCATAAATTCAGCGGAAAACACGGATTCAGCGACCCTTACAACTCAAACTATCATGCAGAATCAGCACAGAAAGCCGTTAGCAAAATGATGAAATTTTTTATGATGAATTGAGGTTCCACATTCAGCCTAATGCCGTTTTGCATTGATCCATTGTATCGAACCTGCATCACTATGGGGATGACAGTCATTTTGAACCTTTTTATATTCTATTTCCAATTCTTTTAAGGTTAACTTCATCAGCTGTTCCACACTCTTATTTACAGTATGGATCATAAGTTTATAGATCAATTCTTTCCGCCTTTCTTCCACGCCCTTCTTCATTTCACCCTCTCCTTTTATTCTGATTTTATATGAAATGATGTATCCTCAGACAGGGGGAATGATCATCGGATTCCTTCTCTTCGATTTTACTTATTTTAATATATTCATTCTCTAAATCGGTTAAGGTTAATTCAAAAAGATGGATGTCATTCTTTTTATAAACTCCCTTGTTAATCAACTTGTTGATTAGAAAGTTTCTTTTTTTCTCAATCGCTTTACGTAATAATATCCCCATGATAAATCCCCCTTTATAGGATGTATTGAAAGAGAATCTTTCGACTTGCCCATTCACAAAAAAACCGGAGACACCTCTTTACATGAAAGAAAAGTCTCCGGTTTTCCGGTCAATTAACCTATAATTCCTATTTAATTACTAGGTATTGTTATTTTTATAATACTAACTCTGTGATCCGCAGTCAACAATTTTTTTCCTGTATCTTATTTATTTTTGCTTCGCTTCATGAAATGCTGATTTCACTTTACCCAACAGGTCTTTATCCGAAATCAATTTATACCCTGTAAGTGCAAGGGCTTTTGCTCCGGTCAGGATGGCTTTGTCTCCAGCAGGAGATTTGGCACAGTCGCGGAATTCATTCGTATGGGCAATCAGCTCATCATGGCCAATTTTTATATAAGGATGTGCTGTCGGCACTACATGGCTTACATTACCAGCATCCGTCGAACCAAAGCCACTCTCTTTTCGAGGACCCACTGCTTCCCCTAATTGAGCCAGCTCTTCTTTTAACAGTTCATCCAGGACTGGATTAATGACAAAATCGAGTACTTCATTTTGGAAACGTTCAACTCTAACCGTACTTCCTGTGGCAAGTGCTGCCCCTTCGGCAACAGCACGTATTTTATTGGATACTTCTTGGCAAAGTTTCCATGTTGTTGCTCTAATGTAAAACCTGGCCGAAGCATATTCAGGAATAATGTTAGGCGCTTCCCCGCCATTGGTGATGATTCCGTGAATCTTGACCTCGGCTGGGAGCTGCTGACGCAAAGCATTTATGCCATTGAACAGCTGAATCACCGCGTCAAGTGCATTCACGCCTTCTTCAGGTGCAGCTGCTGCATGTGCTGACTTCCCGTAAAAATGAAAATCAAGGGGGTCGACTGCCAAAAACGGGCTTGTAACACGCGTTTGCCCGCCTGGATGGATAAGGATGGCCGCATCCACCCCATCAAATAGACCGTGCTTCACAAAGCTGCCTTTTGCGCTTCCATTCGGGCCGCCCTCTTCTGCCGGCGTTCCGAAAACAATCACCTCTCCGCCCGTTTCCTCCAGCACTTGAGCCAAGGAAATGCCCGCTGCAACACTCGTTGTGCCGATGATATTATGGCCGCAAGCATGACCTAAACCCGGCAATGCATCATACTCGGCTAAAAAGGCAATTGTGGGTCCTTTCTTCGAAGAGGTTTTTTTGGCGATGAATCCTGTTTCATATCCGGCTATATTGCGGGTCACTTCAAATCCTTCATTTCGAAGTATTCCGGTTAATGTATCCGAAGCGAAGAATTCTTGATTTCCAATTTCGGGTTTGGCATGAATGGCTTGACTCGTTTCGATATATAATTTGGAATGAAGGTCGATGTGATCTTCAATGATCTGCTGATGCTGCTTCTGCACTAATTCTCTCGCCATATTCTAATCTCCCCTTTTTGGTTTAAAATGCCGGATAGGCATCTTGAATCCATCCGGCATTCCTTCACTTGTTCTAAATCATTATTTTTCATTAGCTGGTTTTGTCCAAGCATCCTGGTAATTCAATAATTCATCTACAGTAACATATGCAGGAATGGTGTTTCCTTTAAACGTTTTTTCAATGAACGCTTCCACTTTTTTCGATTGATAAAGCTCCACTAATTTTTGCAGTTCAGGACGATCGGCATTACCCTTTTTAACTGCAATGATATTAATATATGGTTTCGCCGTTTTACTTTCATGGAATAAAGAATCTTTTAAAGTAAGGCCTGCTTCGACGGCAAAGTTATTATTGATGGCTGAAGCATCGGCATCATCCAATAGACGCGGTGTATTGCCTGCAGCAACAGGTTGGATTTTCAAGTTTTTCGGATTTTCCTTAATGATTTCCAATGATCCCGATCCATTGAATTCCTCTTTCAATGTAATCAATCCAGCTTCCTGAAGAAGAAGTAGTGCACGGCCAAAGTTTGTTGCTTCATTCGGAACGGCAATCGTAGCGCCATCCGGAAGATCCTTGAGATTTTTATGTTTTTTCGAATAAAGGCCCATAGGCGCAATGACAGTCGACCCGATGGCCTCTAATTTTAGATTTTGATCTTGAACGAATTCATCGAAGTAAGCGACCGTTTGGAATGAATTGGCATCAATTTCACCTTCACTTAAAGCAAGGTTCGGTTGGATATAATCATTGAAAGTGACCAGTTCGATATTAAGCCCTTCCTCTTTCGCTATGTCGACAATGTATTCCCATGTTCTTGTATCCCCGCTGCTGACACCGACTTTTACTGTTTTCACATCATCCGAACCGCCTGATGCACCTTCTTCTTTCCCGCATGCTGCAGACACGATGGCCAATGCCAATACTATGATCGTTAATAAGATTTTCTTCATTTCTCCTACCTCCTGTTATTTTTATCTTCTTCTGATTTTTCTTGAAACAAAATTCCCGGTGGATTGCAATAATTGAACGATGATCACGAGCGCCGCCACTGTGACGATCATCGTCATCGTATCAAACCTTTGATAACCGTAAGCCAAAGCTAAATCTCCGACCCCGCCTGCACCGACGGCACCTGCCATGGCCGTAGATCCAACAAGCCCGATTGTCGCTGTTGTAAATGTAAGGATCAACGAACTGAGTCCCTCGGGAATCAAAAAGCGATAAATGATTTGCCATGTCGTCGCCCCCATCGCCTGAGCTGCCTCGATGATCCCTTTGTCCACTTCCAACAGGGAGTTCTCCACAAGCCTGGCGATATAAGGAGCCGCGTAAAAGATTAGCGGAACAATGGCCGCATTCGTTCCAATCGCACTGCCTACAATCATTCTCGTAAACGGAATAAGTGCTACAAGCAAGATGATGAAAGGAACCGACCGCAATATATTGATGATCGGGTTCAATACATTAAAGACCCATTTATTCTCCAGGATGTGACCCTTTCTTGTAATGACAAGCAGGATACCGAGCGGAAGCCCAATCAATCCGGAAAATACCAATGAGATGGCTACCATATAAAGTGTGTCACCGAAAGCTGTCGACAGCTGATCTGCCGTTATTTCCATTCCCCAAAGCGTATTACCCATTTATCTGCACCTCCTGGACGAGAATTCCCTCATCTTTAATATATTGATAAGCCTTGTCCACCTCATTTTTGTTCCCGGTCACTTCGATGATCAAATTCCCGAAAGGCGTTTCCTGAATTTCAGAAATATTGGCTGATAAGACACTTAAATGTACATCATATTTCTTCGAGATGGTTGAAAGTAAAGGAGTACCCGAAGTAGTCCCAATAAAATTAATTTTCCAAATAATCGGGATATGGGACCCTATGCTTTTTAGGAAACTTTGTGGAATTTCGTCATGTATGACCGTTCTCACGAAGTTTTTTGCAATATCCGTTTGCGGCTTCGCAAACACTTCGAAAACCGAACCTTGTTCAACGACGCATCCGCCCTCCATGACCGCTACCTTATTGCAAATTTCCCTGATGACAGACATCTCATGAGTGATTAGCAGAATGGTAATATTGTATTCTTTATTGATTTTCTTTAAGAGTTGCAGAACAGCACTAGTTGTTTGTGGATCCAATGCCGATGTAGCTTCATCACACAATAAGATCGATGGATTTGTAGCCAATGCTCTCGCAATGCCGATCCGCTGCTTTTGACCGCCGGATAATTGTTCCGGATAACTCTTTGCTTTGCTTGATAAGCCAACGAACTCCAACAGCTCGCCTACCCGCTTTTTGATTTCTTTACCAGGGGTTCCCGATAAAATCAGCGGCATGGCGATATTATCAAAAACGGTCTTTGAGTTTAGCAAATTGAAATGCTGAAAGATCATCCCAATTTTTTTCTTTTCTGCCCGCAATTCCTTCGCGTTCAATTTGGTTAAATCCTTGCCCCCAACAATCACCGAACCATCTGAAGGATGTTCAAGCAAATTGACCAACCTGATCAACGTACTCTTCCCGGCCCCGCTATAACCGACTACACCGAATATATCCCCCTTTTCAACTGTCAAATTAATGCCCTTCAAAGCCTCGACAGTCTGTTTCTTTGTTTGATAAACCTTTTTGACATTTTGAAACTCAATCATCCAATCTCCCCCCATGCTGTTTATTTGTACGAATTCATTATCCAGAGAAGAGCTTTGCAAAGTTTCATAATGTTAGGGTTAAATTTTTGGAATTCACGATTAAATGCACCAATAATCCAAATAACCATATACATTTTGAATAAACAAAAGAGGCCTCTTCCGTCATCAGACAGAAGAGGCCTCTTTTAGACATAAAAAAGAGTAAACTCTTAAATTAATTATCTAAGAAAAGCTCCTTCTTATCTTTCAAACTTTCGTCCGTTGGAATTAGCACAGTATTTTTACAAAAGTAAAAACCCGCTGCCGAGGTATCATAGGGCCAAGTCCCTCCACATCTCTTGATAAGAATTAACGTTATATTTAATTATGTCCTTCACTATATATTCTAATTTCTCTAAAGTCAACCATATTTTTTTCGTTCTAAACATTTTCATAGTATAGTGAATTGATGCTCTTTAAATTATATTAATATAATTTTATTTCGTTTTTATAATGTTTTACTCATTCTCCATACAGGGTATTTTTCATTTTCTTCCCTTATCTTCATCATGCCTGATTTCGTATATAAACGAATCGCCCTTCCATTTTCCGGAGAAACCCTTAAATGATATTCGGATACATTAAATTGCCTGAAAAAGTTTTCTGCGTAGTGAACCAATTCCTTGCCAAGGCCTTTACTGCGGTAATCGGGAATAAGATAAAAAAGATTCACATAGCCAATCTCCGTTCCTTCATACTCACGAATTTGAAGTTCCATTTGTCCAATCGGTTCTTGATCCTTTTCAATGATCACCTGTCCATCCGGAAATTTGCGGACCCGTTCTTTCATTCGTTGCAAATATGTATTTTCATCTCCAAAACCATCTTCAGATCCAAAACTTACAACATAGGAATCTTTCCTGAATTTAATGATAATATCTTTATCTTTGTCCGTATCAATGGTACGGAAGATCAACTTCATCCACCCCTATCATTTTAGTAAAATAGTTTTTAAGCAAGCAAACCTCATTTTACTTACGCATTTTTATGATATTTTTTTCATAAATAATAGGCTTAACTGGGCCCTTTCGTTTTTGTGCCTTGATGAAAAAACATTTGCCACCTTCCATTCGTACATTTCCAGATTGAACTCCTTAAGGTATGTTCCTCTTTATCTTCATCAAAAATCCGGTACGTAGTTAACACGGTATCCTCAGACAATGGATGCATATCAAATTGACTTAGTGTCATTTTCACCGCTCCGGCTCCCTCTTGCCCCAAAAAATCGCTTTTAGACCATATGTTACCCGAACTGCCGAACTCAAGGAAATCATCTATCAATAATAATGAAAGCTCTTCTGGTGATGTACGGACTTCAGTTTTTAACAATTTCTCCTCCAGCTCATACAAATGCTCTTTTAACAACGAAGATTCACTTTCCATTCATCTTGTCCCCCTTTTCCCTCTAAGTAACAAATCAGGAAAATAGCGTATAATTAATACGTCGATATTCATACGGTGGTGATTCTATGATCCATGCTGTCAAAGATTTTTTATCCAGTTGCTTGCTGATTACCAGTTGGTTAATATTTGCGGTCAGCAGCATTTTTTTCTTTTTTTCGTTTTTAACCGTTTTTGCCATACCTATTTTCTTATTAATATTTTTAACTGGCTTACTTTTTTTCCATATTTCCAAGAAACTGGACTCACGACGGATTTCTAAGTGTTAAGAACAATTTATTCCACAATACTAGCGGTAATTCCTTTTTGACTGCCATTCGATGCGAACTATTCCTTACTAAAACCGAATAATAATGGCCTCAAAAAAGATCATTCCGTCCTACATCACTCCCACACCCCATCTGCATCATTGAGTCCATAAAAAAAGGAGCTGCAAATGGCAGCTCCTTTTTCTGTGCATACGTTTGTTTTCCCATCAGTGTTATCGTGATAGGGTACCTTGCAGACGATTCGTTTCGGCGATTACTTTTTCTTCATCGATCGTTAAGCAGCGCCTTTCTTTCACGACCATTTTGCCATCGATGTATACATCACATACATCATTTCCGCGTGCTGCATAAAGCAGGTGCGAATAGGCTTCACTCAACGGCTGCAGGTGTTCTTTGTCATATGGGTAAATGGTGATGAAATCTGCTTTTTTACCAGCTTCCAGTGATCCTGTATGGCCCATGCCTATCGCTTCGGCTCCCATTCTTGTGGCCATGGCGAGTGCTGTTTGGGCAGGAAATTTAGTGGCATCCTTATAGATTCCTTTTTGCAGTAATGCAGCTGTCCTCATTTCTTCGAACATATCGAAGTTGTTATTGGAGGCGACGCCATCTGTTGCTACTCCCACTTTAATGCCTGCATCAAGAAGGCTGACGACATCGGCAATTCCAGATCCAAGCTTCAGGTTACTGATTGGGTTATGGGCAACGCGAACATCATGCTGTTTTAGTATCGCACGCTCTTCGTCATTGAGAACTACACCGTGTGCCATCACGGTAGGCTGGTCGAACAGACCTAAACGGCGAAGGTGCTCGACAGGACGGGATCCGTAACGTTTTTCGATGTCGAGGATTTCAAAGTCCGTTTCCGATACGTGGATGTGCACCATCAAATCATTCTCTTTTGCAATCCGCGCACTTTCCATGATTGCTTCAGGTGTGCAGGCATATGGGCTATGTGGTGCGACCATGGTAGTCAGGCGGCCATCGGCAAACGTTTTATAGTTTTTTGAAAACATTTCTGCCCCCATGAGGTTCGCTTTTTGGTCTTTTTCGGTACCCAAGCTGAAGATCGTGTAGGAAAAGGCTCCGCGCATTCCTGTTTCGCCTATCGTCTCCATGACAGCACCTGCATCTATTCCATTAGGATTAAACATATCCGAAAATGTCGTGGTTCCCGATTTCATCATTTCCATAATGCCAAGCTGAGTGCTTACAGAGGCGATTTCCGTTGTAAACTGGCTTTCAAGCGGCCATATTTTCGTTTCAAGCCATGGCTTCAGCAGCATATCGTCCCCGATACCGCGTAAAAGGGTCATTACAATATGCGAATGGGCATTCACAAGGCCTGGCATGATCCATTTCCCGCCAAGGTTGACCACTTGATCTGCATCAGCCAATTGTTGTTCATCATGCTGGCCGACGTAGGATATGGTATCATCTTGTACAATCATCATGCCGTTTTCAAAGATTTGATTTTCCTTGTCCATAGTAAAAAATGTAGCATTCACATATATTGTTTTCATAAGTAGTTCCTCCAAAGTCGTATCATGTAGCAACATGTTCTATTCCGCATTCTAAACTAGTACCTCACAGGTAATCAAGTAATTCCATATTATCAGGGGCCATTTCCATTTACCTTAGGAACCTATTGGAAGAGCTCCAAGATGAATGACCCCTTCAATATATCCGTTCAATCAGCAAACCGCCTTTGCAATTGAGCATGCGCAATCAGTTGCTTAAGAAAATCTTCCCTCCATTGCTCGGGACAATAATGGCTTCTTGCACATCTTGAAGGCTGTAGTAGGAAGCCGGCATCATGAACTTCAATCTTTTATCATTAATGAAACCCATCAAAAGGTTAAACGTTTCATGCCAAGTTTGAATGGAAGCCTGCTGATTCCAATGCCGAAGATGAAACATTTGAACATTCACTTTTGTCCTTTGTGAAATTTTTGCCCAATTTACAGACTGTCCTGATAAAAGGCCAATCGTTAATAAGATGCCATTAGGCCGAACACAAAAAGCTAGCTCTGAACCATCGATGCCGCCCACTGAATCTATGGCCGCTTTCGCTCCGCGCCCATTCGTCCATTCCATCACGGTATCATGCAATGATGATCGGGACGTATCGATCACATATGAAGCACCAAGCTTAAGCAGTTCTTCCGTATACTTACTGTTTCTCGTTACAGCAATCAGCTTAAATCCAAGTATCTTGGATAACTGGGCAAAGATACGGCCGATGGAAGATCCGCAAGCATTTACAAGTAATACATCACCCGGTTTCAATGCCAATACTTCTGTACAGATTAGCCATGCGGTTATCGGATTTATATATAATTGCGCTGCAATATAATCCTCGATCGAATCGGGAATGACGATGGCCAAATCCGCAGATGTTTTAACATATTCCTGCCAGGTCCCTTCACCGCGCAAAGGCAGAACACGCTTGCCTATCAGCTCTTTCGAAACCGATGGACCCACCTCTTCTACAATGCCGATCCCTTCATAACCAGGTATGGAAGGCAAGGGAATTCGGTGGGAATATGCACCGCGAATGGGCAGCAAGTCAGACGGGTTAATGGGACGTGTAGTCATCCGAACGAGGACCTCCCCTTCGGAAGGACTTTGAATAAATTTATTTTCAACTTTTAAAACCTTTTGCGGATTCCCGAACTCATAGAATTTAACACATTTGGCTTCCAAGATAATAAGCCTCCTTTAATATATAAGTCTTTCTATTTTTTATCATTTAAACTGATCCCACCTGGCACTTAAAGAGCTTTTAACTCTGGATTTATGTTGATGCATTGTGGTTTTCCACGTTTTAATCCTCTTTCCATAAATTTGTCGTTATGGATCTTCTTATTTTTCCAAGCATATGGTTTATAAAACGTTTGTTTATACAAGGGGTGAAGAGATTGAATAAAGTAGGAAAAGATGATTTTGTATCTGGGTTCGTACCACATCATAATCATGGATCTGTTGATTATACTTCCCTAGCGGACGGCCATGTCCATCAATGTTTAGATGTAACTTCCCCGCCAATTCCATCACAAGAGGGAGAACATATTCATTATACTGAAGGATATGTGTTATTTGAGGATGGACATACCCATTATTATAAGGCTTATTCGGGACCACCCATTCCGGTTGGAAATGGAATGCACGTTCACTATTACGATTTTTACACAACAGAAGAAGATGGGCATAGACATAGAATTAAAGGGGTCGACCAACCTGCTCCAGGGAATAAATAAGATACATGATAAATAAAAAAACATCAGGGTGATTTGAAATCCCCCTGATGTTTTTTTGCCTCGATAGTCTGACTCTAAATGCATCTCACTGATCTTGAGATAAACCAATTGGAATGCATAGGGGCGTTTGATCAACAGGATTTTCAATAATGCAGCATTCCAGTCCGAAGACGTCCTTGATCATCTCTTTTGTAAAGACCGTTTCAGGCGGTCCTTCTTTATAGATTTTCCCCTTCTTTATGCTGATCAGATGATTGGCATACTGTGCCGCTTGATTCAAATCATGCAGTACCATGACGATCGTGCGCCCATGAGTGAGGTTTAAATCGCGCAGTAATTCCAATATTTCAATTTGGTGCGCTAAATCCAGATAGGTAGTCGGTTCATCCAACAGTAATAGGTCGGTTTCTTGTACCAAAGCCATCGAAATCCATGCCCTTTGCCTTTGTCCTCCAGATAATGCATCCAATGTCCGATCAGCGAATTCCGTCATTTTTGTTGCGGATAATGCACGGTCGACAATGGCATGATCTTCCGAGGTTTGTCTGGAAAATAAGCCTTTGTGCGGATGCCTGCCATAATAGCATAGTTCTTTAACGGTTATATCTTCAGGAGCTTCCGGAGCTTGGGGTAAGATAGCCAATTTCTTTGCCACATCCTTGGAAGATTGAAGATGAATGGCTTTTCCATCTAAATAGATCGTGCCTTGCTGAGGTGTTAATAATCTGGCTAGAGACCGTAGAATGGTAGATTTGCCACAACCATTGGAACCTATGATTATACTGATCTTACCTTCAGGAATTTCCAAATCGATATTTTCGATGATTTGAGTTGATCCATAAGAGAGGGAAAGATGCTCTGCTGATAATGTTGTCATGATATTCAGCCTTCCTTATGTTATTTTTCGTTCTCGGCGTAATAGATATAAAAAATATGGCACTCCAATCACCGCAGTGATGATTCCCGCGGGTATTTCTATTGGAGGGAATAATCCTCTTCCCAGGCTATCGGCAACGAGTAGAAAGATGGAACCGAAAAGAGCTGAAGCAGGAAGCAAAAGCTTGAATTTTGATCCTACCACCCTCCGTGCGATATGGGGGGCAATTAAACCTATGAACCCGATGGAACCAACCGCAGCTACACAGACTCCGATTAATATGACAGAAACACTTAACAACATATAACGCAGTAATTTTGATCTTTCACCGAGACCAGTAGCTATATCGTCGCCAAGGCTAAGTACATCCATTTTAGAAGTTAACGCAATCAATACCGGGACAAGGACAAGAAATGGAAGCAAAATGAATACTTGATCCCATCCTCTTCCCCATAGACTGCCCGTCAACCACAGCAGCGTCGTGTTTACATCATCCGGGAACTTGACCATGAAATACTCTATCCCCGCTTGACATATGGCCCCTAAAGCAATTCCTACCAAAGCTATTGTATTTGGCTGAGCTCCTTTTTTATAAACAAATATCATCAAAATTGCCGCCATGACCGCCGCTCCGATAAAAGCTGAAAGAGGCAGAATGATAATGGGCGATTGCGGAAATAAAACGATGACTATAACAGCTGCCAAACCGGCCCCTTTTGTTACCCCAATCACATCTGGAGAAGCCAACGGATTTCGAAGGACCCCTTGCAGAATGGCTCCAGCCGTTGCCAATCCGGCCCCCACTATCACGGCAATTAAAATACGTGGTATGCGATAGTTGTGCAGAATGAACTCCTGGCTCTGCATGCCATTTCCAAGGAAATTTTGGAGAATTTCTAAAGGTGAGATATAAATGGCCCCTAAGCCCAGGCTCACCAATGCTAAAATCAGCATGGTAACCGTCAGCATCAGGAGAATTGAATAAGGGTGCAAAGTTGATTTCAACCCAAATGTCCGTTTTAGTTTCATTGCTTAATATTCCTCCCTCTCTTCGCTAAATAAAGGAAGAATGGCGCACCGATTATAGCTGTTACGATGCCAACCGGCGACTCAAAAGGATAAGCGATAAACCGGGCGAGAATATCTGCGTAAACCAAGAGTAAAGCGCCGAATAATGCAGAAAAAGGAATGATTCTCCGATAATCCCCGCCCACCAGTCTCCTGACGATATGAGGAATGATCAATCCTACAAAGCCCACCGGTCCTGCGACGGCAACCGAAGATCCTGCCAAAATGATCACCAATATTCCTGCCAAAATACGGATTCGGTACACCCGCTGCCCAAGTCCCTGCGCCATATTTTCTCCTAAAACAAGGATAGAAACAGATCGAGAGAACAAGGCAGCGACAAGTAGCCCGAAGAAAGACCAAGGAAGAATCATGTTAACGTGTGTCCATGTTTTCCCATTAATAGACCCGACTAACCAATAGAGCACATCTTTCGCTTGTTCATTAAAGATGATCATGCCTTGCGTTAAAGAAGATAAAAAAAAGTGAACAGCCATTCCGGCCAATGCCAGCTTTACTTGGGTCATACCTCCTCCCGAAGCAAAAGAATAGACTGCCATCCCTCCCACTGCTGCACCAATGAATGCAACGCAAACTAGAGATACGGAAGAAAGGTTAGGAAAGAAAACGAACGCGGACACAATAAAAAATGAGGCACCGGCATTAACACCAAACACTTGTGGAGAAGCTAATGAATTTCGGGTAATAGCCTGCATGAGAGCGCCCGCCACCGCTAAATTGGCACCGACCAATGCTCCAACTAAAGCCCGGGGCAATCGAAGGGTCCTTATAATAGTTTGTTCCTTGGACGAGTCGGCATCAAAAAAGGACTTCAAAACCATTGATGCATCTATATCGGCCGCTCCCACAGAAATACTCGTCAGGACTCCTAAAATCAGCAAAACGATTCCAGCGATAGCGGTACAATACACTTTCAGTTTACTTCTAGCTACAGTTTCCATCGCTATACAACACACTTCCTAACTAAATTTAAACCTAATGGAAAGCGAAGTAAGAATGGGATCTCTTACTTCGCTTTTGTTCCTTTATTCTTCACCAAGCATGTTTAAAGTGTCTTTAGCAATGGCCTCCGCTGATACAACACCACGGTATCTCGTCCATAAATCTCGATCAACACTATACACTTGTCCGCTTTTTACAGCCTTCAGGTCTTTCCAAAGAGGATTGTCTTTCCACTCATCAGTAAGTAACTTACCCTCATTATTCGCTAGAAGCAACACATCCGGATCAATCTCGACAAGCTGTTCCAAGTTCATCTCGGCATGTGGCTGTTCCTGCTGAATGGCATTTTTCAATCCCATGCGTTCAAGCAATTCTCCATCATAAGAAGAAGAAGTATGAGCTTGGAATGAAGTATCTCGTACAACTGCAGGTAAAACCGTCATATTTGAATCAACAGTAAGTTTCGATTTAAGTTCCTTAATCGTTTTTTCATGCTCGCTCATTCTTTTTTCTGCAGCATCTTCCTTATTCACTGCCTTTGCAATCGTTTTAAAAGAATCCAAGTTTTCTTGATATGTAGATTCCCGGCTTTTTAAGACAATGGTAGGAGCAATCTGCTGTAAATCTTTATAAATCCCTTTATGCCGCTCAGCATCTGCAATGATTAAATCCGGCTGTAAAGAACTGATCACCTCTAAATTAGGCTGCTCACGTGTTCCTACAGAAGTATAATCCATTTCTTGACCTACAAGTTTTGTAATCATATCTTTTTTGTTGTCATCTGAAATCCCGATAGGTTTTATCCCTAGGGCATTTAAAGAATCAACGAAAGATAACTCAAGCGTAACGATTTTTTTAGGAGTATTTTTAATTTCCGTTTCTCCCATTTCATGCTTAATCGTCCTTGTTTCTTGATTACTTGTTTCGGCAGATGTCTTCTCTGCTTCTGTTGTTTTTTGAGAATTATTACATCCTGATAACATCATCATAATCGTGAATAACAGGATCAATCCTCCTCCCCCAAACGTTCTTGCTTTTCTAGATTCTCTCATTTTTCGCACCCTTTCCGTCATCTATACCTATTTAACTTCTTACCCAACGAATACTTCATAATTGAAAATGATTATCATTATCCTGCTGTTATGATAAAGTCATAGATTGATACCGTCAATATTAATAAAATTTTGTGAATAAAAATCATTTTGGCCATTAAGGCAACCTGCATGAATTTTATTGTTTACGTGAAGTTGAACTTTAAAAAAAGTAAAAAAAGAGCAAACCCGTTAAGGTCTGCTCTCCTTGCCTTGCCTTTTCAAAGAAACTATTTTCTTTCAATCAGCATCTCTTCAAGAGGATATTCTTCATTTGTAGCTTCTTTTTTTGGGCGTTTTATGGAGGTTTTAATAAGAATGGTAGAAACAATTGATAATGCACCCATGATCAGGTAGCCTGTCGATCTTGAAAACACTTCAATCAAGATGCCGATTATGACGGGTCCTAAAAACATTCCAGCAGAATATAAACTTTGGAACAAGCCCATTCTCGTGGATTGTTTAATCTCTGGGATATTTTCAACAGCCCAGGAAGTGACGACCGTAAAGATTAATCCGTAACCGAAGCCTTGAAATGCCTGTAATAGAAAAAGCATCGTTAAATTTTCAGCATAAGGAATCAATATGATGATGACCCCTTGTAAAACCGCTCCCAAAATCGCTGTATTCATTAAACCGATTTTTTTATAAAAAAGGGCTCCACATAATCCTGCAGCTAAACCATAAATGATCAGATGAGTGTTTGCCAGCATGCCAATCAATAGTGGATTTGCTCCAAGGTCGGTTGCAACTAAAGGTGTGAACGTATCCCTTGTTCCAATGGTGACCATCAAAGCAATCGTTGCCAAAACAGAAATGACCCAGATTTTTTTATCGGTGATTTGCTCGACAAGTATTTTCTTATCGTATTTAACTTTTACCCCTTTAATACTTAGATCTTTTGTGAAAAAGGTTAAAACAAGCGCAAGTATGGCGGCGGCCACCGCAACTAAAAAACTATACCGATACCCATAACTATTGGCCACCACTGCACCGATGGTTGTCCCAAGTATGGAACCAACCGGCGATGCAACACCCAATATCGCCACTGCTTTTGCCGCTTCCTTCACACCAAAATATGAGGCGAACATAACATTGTAAATAACCCAGGTGGAACCAGTTAAACCGTCCGAAATTTTCCCAAGGTACAATGTTGTTGAACTTGGTATGAAAAAGGCCAGCGTCCACATTACGATGGTTATCAGCAACCCCATTTGGATAAACAATCTTCGTTTATGCAGCATATCCGAAAATACACCTATCGGAAGTCGTGTCAATAAAGCAACAATCCCTGAAATTCCAATAATACTGCCTATCACAACTGAATCGAACCCAAGATCTTTAGCATAAGAGGAGATAAATGGATCAAATGCCGTAATAGTGACAAAGAACAACAAGCTAATGATAAAGAATAAGATGGTTTCTTTCCGATTATTAATTTTATTAGTTTTGTTCATATATTCCATCCTTTCAATCCCCCTCCCTTTCGTCCCACCAGACAGAAAGGCGATGCTATTAATGTTTACACATATTCTCATATACTTTCCAGGGTTGATACAGCCCATCCACCCGACATTTCAGGCAGAATGGGAGTATCTATTTCTTCCAAGCGGCTGCACCAGAAGCATGCCCTTAATTGAATGCGTTTTCAGCAATCCCTATCATAATCCCTATCATTTAGAAGCACATTCATGTCAACCTGACAGTGGCCGATAATTTATGGCCTTCCAAGCCTTCAATTTCAGATTGATCTTCCGCATGGGATGCCAGGAATCGAATGCCTTGGCCTGTGATTTCTTGATGTGTCATGACTTTCACATAACTTCCTGCCCAAAGTCCCCCCGTATATCTTGCTGCCTTTTGAGTCGGCAATGTATGGTTGGTTCCAGAGACTTTGTCAGAGAAGACGACGGAACTGCCTTCATCAAGGAACAATGATCCATAGTTATTTAGTTTATCCATCAATTCGCGGCTATTTTTGATATGCAAATGTAAATGTTCAATGGCATATTCATTGCAAATATCCAGTCCTTCTTGTAATGAATCAGCATGGATGATTTCCCCTCTTTTTTCCCATGATTCGTGTGCAGGGGAAGATGCTGAGAAGGTTTTCAAAAAGCCTTCGATTTCTTTTTCAGTTTCTTCGGCAACTGTTCGGGACGTTGAGACAAGAATGGCCCGTGCGTACGGATCGTGTTCAGCCTGTGCTAGTAAATCGGCTGCTATTTTCGTAGGTGACGCTGAATCATCAGCAAAGACCATCACTTCACTCGGTCCAGCAATAAGGTCTATGCCCACTTTACCGAAAACTTGTCGTTTTGCTTCTGCTACAAACCGGTTTCCTGGTCCAGCGATGATATCCACTTCCGGGATGGATTCGGTTCCATATGCCATGGCGGCAATGGCCTGCGCCCCGCCAATTGCAAAAATGTCTGTAGCACCGGAGCGGAGCAAGCCGTATAAAACTGCCGGATGGATGCCGCCTTCATAATTGGCCGGGCTTGCTGCAACGATCCTTTTTGCTCCTGCTACCTTTGCTGGGGCAACGACCATTGGTCCTGATGATAATAACGGGAATCTTCCTCCTGGAACATAAGCCCCCACCTTTTCGATCGGTACGATTCTATGCCCCATCCTGATCCCATCGCCAAAATCCTTTTCGAATGGAGTTAGGCAGCTCAACTGTGCTTTAGCAAAATCGGATACTCTTTCCACGACCCGGTCAATCAGCACTTTTACCTCTTCAGGAAGAGTCCTGATACAACGCTCGATCTCCTCTTCACTAACCCGGACCGGACGATCGGAATCACCGAATTTTTTTTCATATTCCCGGACGGCATCATCCCCGCCTGCTTTTACATTTTCAATAATGGACTTCACCGTTTGTTCTACTTCATGTGAAGAGGTCTGTTCAAATACGTCCGCTTTCTTTATATATTCCATCCTATTTTCCCCCTAATCGTTGTTTAGTGAAGAGACGGCTGCAGCACAGCCGTCAACTGGTCTATCAAGATACGCCGGTAAAATTCCCATCATCGATTGTGGATTCACCATCTTGTTGTGATTCATTTTCATCAGGCAAATAGATCTGACGCAACACTTCCATTCCATCAAACAATAGCCATTCTTCCGAAATTTTTTCATTACGGATTTTATAGTGGCTGATGCCCGCAATATCAATGGCTTTTCCGCTAGGGGCTCCGAAGTATCCTGTTCCTTCGTGCACTCCTTGTATTCTCCAGCGAACCGCTACATCCCAATCACTATCAGATCCGCGCCTATTACAAGTTACCCTTTCAAGAATCACTTTCCCATTCGGAATGGAGGCAAAGAGGCTCATGAACATTCCTTGAATTTCACTTACTCCGATTACATCCTTGTTGCAGACATAATGAACGACTGCATTTTCTTCATAAAATTCCCGAACAAAATTAAATGAGCGCCGAGCCCAAATTCGATTGAATACAAGCTGCATGAACTCCCCTATTTCGAACTCATCAGAAGATGGAGTGAATAGTTTTGGAGGAAGTCCCGTTTCTGCTGTCTCTTTAAATCCAAAATGTATAGCCGGAGCAAGCTTCTGCGTACTTTTAGCCATTTTTTTAGCAAACTCGACCGGATCCAATCCGAGTTGCAGGACAAGATGATATGTATCCATCACAAGCCATTCTTCGTAAATCTTATTATTTAAAATCATACAATCGGCGCTTGTTCTGAACATCACTTTCTTTCCGGTGGCAGGACCGTATAAACTATCTCCAAGGTTCATTGCAACAGAACGTCCTCGATGTGAAGTGAAAAACCCTGCTTCATCATCCCCTGACCAGATTACACTCCATCCCAGCCCTTTCCGATCCGGAAAAGCGTGCAATGTTTGCAGCGTACCTGAAATGACTTCGTTAACCCCATGGCTATTAATCAACCCTTTATGTACAGATATGCTTGTACTATACGTATCATAAATAAGCCCGATGTCTTTCTCTTTCCAGATTTGCCGTGTGATTTTCACAATATAATCAACGATGTTATTGTATTCTGGATTAAAACCGTTCATCCTCTGTTTCTTTTGATTCGTTTCTTCTATATTAATGTAATCATAATCATCTTTCGTATCGAGCATATTAACGTCTTCAGCATCAGCATAGAAGATGAAGTTTGCTGATTTCTTGACCGGTTGGATTGTATTCTTTGCTGTTTTTTCTTCTTTTGGAGCTACTTCAATTGAACCTGTCTTCTTTTCCGCCATAATACCCATCCTTTTCGTATAAAGTAAATTCGTCAAAATGCAGGACTTCTTGTAAAGTCATTTAACAGATTGAGTGGCCTTGCTTGCAGAGATAACATCCGATAACGCAGTAGTAATAACATTATTTAACACGATGCAAACAAACTTTGCGCCTTTGTCAAAAGCCCCTTTAGCAGCATCGCTGTTACTGGCTACGGTACCAATTGGCACATCGAGTTCTTTACCTTTTATGAACAGTTCATTGATGACCTTTTGCACTTCAGGATGACTTGCACCTTCCAGTTGATAACCCATGTTCACCGAGAGGTCTGTGGAACCGATAAATGCCAAATCAATTCCAGGAACTGTTGCAATATCTTCAAAATTGATTGCTGCATCAAGCGTTTCAATATGCACAATTATCATAACATTTTCATTACTCTCATCTAAATAGGGTTTTCCGCTATCTTTTCCGTAACGCGCTGGTTTGGTTGAATACGATACCCCTCTATTTCCATATGGAGGGAATTTAGCCCGCTTAACTACATCAAGAGCCTCTTCCTTTGTATTGACCATTGGTACTTGTACACCTTTTGCCCCGCGATCCAAAGCCTTTTGAATACTGGAAGGGTCATATGAAACCCGGACGATCGGGACAAGCCCAACAGAATCTGCCGTACGGATAATGTTTTCAAGCTCTGATGGACTGAATGCACCATGCTCGTCATCTATTACGACGAAATCAAAGCCGGCATAACCGAGCATTTCGACTAATGGCGGGGAATTTATCCCTAAAAAGGCACCAAGAACTTGTTCCCCACGTTTGATTTTTTCCTTTATGGCATTATTCTTCATCGTCTTCCCTCTCTTTCCACTGACTCGTTCAATGCTGTAAAGATCACATCCATTTCCCGGCATTTCAATCACCTGACAACCATTTCCTCAATGCAGCGCTTACTTTTCCAGGCTGTTCCATAGGACTCAAATGTCCTGAATGGCTTACGATTTCAAGATTCGCCGTCGGGATGTTTTCCGTTAAATACTCGGACATATGCAGGGGACATACCCTGTCTTCCCTTCCTGCCAAAATCATGGTCGGACATTCAATGGCAGGAAGGATGGGACGTTGATCCGAACGCGTCATCACTGCTTTTAGCTGATTGATATACCCTTCAATACCGATTTTTTCAGCCATATCGATAATCTTGGAAACTAATGCTTCATCATTTCTACGGTCTGGATGGATTAACACCGGCAGAAGGTGATTGATTGTAATATCCAGAAATTGACCGTTATTCGCCATATTGATGAACCTTTCCCAACCTTCGATTTGTTCCAGGGTTGGAGGATTTGGGTTTGTATCAAGCAATGCCAATTTCATGACCCGTTCCGGTGCAAGGCGCATGATTTCCAGAGAAATGATGCCACCAAGTGATAAGCCTGCAAGTGCAAACTTATCAGGGGCCTCTTCCAATACCGACTTTGCGATTCCTTCTATAGTATCAGCCTTCGACACATCACAGACTTTCACATCGGCAAGATCTGCTAGATTCACAGTTTCCCATAGACGTTCATCACAAAGTGTACCCGGAAGCAAAATGAGCGGTACTTTATCCATCCTTATTTTTCACCCATTTTCAATTTATCGGCAATTTCCTTTTCAAGTTCTTCAAAGTTATCCGGTTTAATCATTTTGCCTAAATCATTGGCAAAAAATCCATATTCAGCTGCATCCTTGATCACTTTTGGCGACCAATAAGGGTCTTTTCCATCAAATACTTTATGTTGTTCAAGAACGGCGAAGATCCAAGCATCTTCTTCACTGATGTTTTCGAAACCTCTCCATAAGCCTGGCGGTAATGAAATTAAGTCCCATTGATCGATGATCGTTTCGCCATCAATTTCATCTGGACCCTTGCCCCAGTAGAAACGCCATTTTCCTGAAAGAGGTAGGAAGGATTCAATGTAATCATGCGTATGGTAAGCAGGCCCGTTTCCTTTTTGGGCTTTCACCATTCCAATTTGAAAACCATGCGGCTCGGTAATTTCAGGTGTGAAATTATCATTTTCACTTGCTGTATCGCCTATTAATGTATAGTTGATGCGTTGGTGACCCGGAATGATACTATCAATGAACATTAACGGTATTCCCTTTGATTTCATTTGATCAAAACGAACAATCCAATTATTTTCCATTTCCTCATTCGTTACTGCTTTTTTTACTTTAGGCTCTTGTACTGACATTTTAGTTTCCCCTTCCGTGTTCGTTAATTTTTTCATTTCTCAATTTGCATGACATATCTATTTAGAGGGTGAAGACGGCTAGTTTTAATTCTGTCATTTCCTCGACTGAATACTTAACACCTTCCCTGCCAGTCCCGCTGTTTTTCACACCGCCATATGGCATTTGGTCAACCCTGAAGGATGGTATGTCATTTACGATGACACCTCCGACTTCAAGCCTTTCAACAGCATCAAATGCTTTTGGCATCGAAGTCGTATATACACCTGCTTGAAGACCGTATAAAGAATCATTCACACGGTCAATTGCTTCATCCCATGTTTTATAGGAATTCACTGAAACGATTGGGGCAAATGCTTCTTGACAGCTTATTTCCTGTGTTGGCCCTGCATTTTTGATAATGGTTGGCTGAAGGATTGCACCTGTTCTTTGACCGCCATATGCGATTTCCTTTCCAGCCTTCCTAGCCGATTCGATCCACCCTTCCACTCGTTTTGCTTCATTAATCGTGATCATCGAGGAAAGGTCTGTATCTTCGGACTCCGGATCCCCCAATTTAAGTTGCTTCGTCTTTTCTGTAAACTTTTGCAAAAATGCCTCATATAAATCTTCCTGTACATAAATGCGTTGGACAGAGATACAAACCTGGCCTGAATAGGCAAAGGAACCTTCTGCACAGCGCAGTGCAACCGCATCTAAGTCATCAGCACTGTCAATAATGACAGCTGAATTTGAACCAAGCTCCAATGTCACCTTTTTCAAGCCCGCTTTTTCTTTGATCCCCAAACCGACTTCGACACTTCCTGTAAATGTAACCATTTTAATTCTCGGGTCAGTGACCAATACATCGCCGACGACGCTTCCTTTACCTGTGACAACATTCAGGGCGCCTTTAGGTAAACCTGCTGCTTCAAAAATTTCAGCTGCGGCTAACGCACTAAGCGGTGTCTGTGAAGCTGGTTTTAAAATGACTGAGTTGCCTGCAGCAAAGGCAGGACCAAGTTTATGTGCCGCTAAATTAAATGGAAAGTTAAATGGTGTGATGGCCGCAATAACTCCAAGCGGTTCACGCTTTGTATAAGCAAAACGGCCTTTGCCATTTTTAGCGGCATCCATCGGAATCGTTTCACCATGGATCCGTTTTGCCTCTTCTGCTGCGAACTTGTATGTTTCAATCGTGCGTAAAATTTCTCCTCTTGCAGCTTTCAAGGGCTTAGCATTTTCTTTGGCGAGTATTAGTGCACATTCCTCAAGTCTTTCCTTAAAAATTCCTGCTGCACGTTCTAATATATTTGAGCGCTCAAGGGCAGTTAACTTTTTCATTTCTTTTGCACCTTGTTCAGCACATTCTATCGCTTTTAGAACGGTTTCCTTTTCTGCCAAAGGCACTTGCGCAATCATTTTTCCGGAATAAGGTGATAGAAGATCGTAATGATTCTTTCCTACCAGCCACTCTCCGCCAATGTATAATCTCTTTTTATCGGAATTGGTCGTGATCAATTAGTTTCCCACCCTTCCTTTAAAGGCGCTTTGGTAGATTCCGAGAATCTTTTGTTCATTTAGCTTATAAGGAGTATTCGATAGCAAGCGATCAATTTTTGCAGCCTGTTCCGCCAGCATCGGTAATGAGTCCTCTTCAATCCCAAGTTCTAATAACGATGTAGGTAAATCAAGATCTTCCAGAAGCTGATACATATAATCAACAACTGCCTTTAACGCTTCGCTTGGTTGTGTCTTGAAATCACCCAGCTGTAAAAAGGACGCTACATCCATCATTTCTTCCGTACATGTTTTCCCAATCACTTCGAAAACAAATGGCATTAAAAGGGCATTTGCGACTCCATGCTCAATATGATATTTACCACCTAGTGGGTATGCCAGTGCATGAACCGCTCCAACCCCTGCATTTGCTAGAGCCACACCCGCTAACGAGCTTACCCAGCTCATCCCGGTTCGAGATTCCAAATCATTTCCGTTATGGACAGCTCTCGTAATGTTCGCAGGAAATAGTTTCATCGCTTTCTCTGAATAAACTTTCGTGAGCGGTGTAGCCTTGATGGCAATATAAGATTCAATAGCATGTGTAAAGGCGTCCACCCCTGATGCTGCGGTAACTCGTGCCGGGCAGGAAATGGTCAATTCTGGATCGATGATCGCTACATCCGGAAGGAATACCGGGCTTACGATCCCTCTTTTTACTTGCTGCTCTTCATCACCGAAAATGGCATTCATCGTCACTTCCGAACCTGTTCCTGAAGTCGTCGGCAAAAGAATGCATTTGACCGTTCTTGATTCAACCACTTTTTCGCCGTTTATATAAGTTGTTATATCGCCTTTCCCGCATAAAGCTGCTGTTGCTTTCGCTACATCCAGTGCACTTCCCCCGCCGATTCCGATGATTAAATCACATTTTTCTGCATCTAGCGTTTGTACGGCATCCTTCAATAGCTGAAACGTCGGCTCTCCCGAAATCTCCGTATATGTGATGGTTGGTATGGAAAGGGGCATAATGTGATCCAAAACTTTTTGAACAACGCCCACTTTTTCAAGACCTATATCACTTACAATCGCAACCTTCTTTGCTCCCAGCTCTTCTATTTCCTTTACTAACGTCGTAAATGCACCAACACCAACCCGGAAAACTGTCGGCATTCGAAAATCATGGATTACATTTTGAGCAGCAGACATTTTTCACCCTCCTTTGAATACGTATTCAAAAAACTCACCAGACAGTCCAACCGCCATCAACCACCAATGTTTGACCTGTCATCATATCTGAACAATCTGATGCCAGATATACCACCCCGCCAAATAAATCCTCCGTTTTAGCAAGTCTGCCAAGCGGAATCCTGCTCAATACTTCCTCTTTGAACGTTTCATCTTCAAACATCGGCTTGGTCATCGGTGTTTCAATGAAGGTTGGAGCAATGGCATTGACATTGACTTGATGCGGAGCCCACTCTATAGCAAGCGCTTTCGTCAGCTGTGTAATTCCTCCTTTGCTGGAGGAGTATGCAGCCCGTTTGTAATAACCGACGAATGCCATTTGTGAAGACATATTTATGATCTTGCCTTTTTTTTGGTCGATCATATACTTCCCTGCAGCTTGGCTCGTAAAAAATACACTTTTTAAATTAATGTCCATTACTGTATCCCAATCTTGCGATGTCAACACTTCAGCTGGCTTTGCTACGTTTATTCCTGCATTATTTATTAAAATATCAATCTTCCCGAAGTGTTTGTATATGCCTTCCATTACTTCCGCCGTTTCATCAACCTTTGTTAAGTCAAATGAAACGGGTAAAACATTTGCACCGGTTTGCCCAATTTCATGTGCCGCTTCTTCGAGTTGCTCTTTATTGCGGGCAACTATCGCTATATCGGCCCCAGCCTGCGCAAGCAAATGGGCTAAGTCTTTACCGATTCCTTTACTTGCTCCTGAAATGATGGCCACTTTACCGTTTAAATTAAATAAATGATTTATATCCAATCTATCACCTATCTTTACCTCATCGAGGCGATTTTTTTACATTCAGGCATTTTGCATTTTTATTTTGAATACGTATTCAAAATGGAACAAAATGCTTGTTGGCGTTTACAAATTAAAATATAAACAACTTTCTGACTTTTGTAAATAGTAAAAATAATAATAAGCCTAAAAATTTTAAAAATGACCGATTTTTTTAAAGGAGTGTTAAAACACTTAAGGTCCAATCCAAAACCGGCCTTTACCCTTATTCTTCTATGGGAGCTGGCCCTGTTGTTTTACGGACCATCAGTTCAGGCTTAAGGAAAATTTGTATCGATGAAGATGTTGTTTCTCTATTTTCTATGAGATAGATTAATTTTTCCAATGCTGTTAAAGACATTTGATCCATTTGTTGAGATATTGTGGTCAGTCCTATAAATTCATTAGCGGACAATCTTATATTATCAAACCCAACAACGGATAAATCAGCAGGGATTTTCAAATTCAGGCTTGAAGCTGCATCTAGGACTGCGAGAGCCATCTGATCGGATGCGGCTATGATTGCAGTGGGCCTGTCCTTCTTCTTCAGCAGTTTTTTTGTAAATGAATAAATCTTGTCATAGGAAAATTCGCTGTTGAAAATCAAACCTTCATCAATTTCATATCCGTTCTCCATCAGCTCTTCTTTATAACCAACCGTTCGCTCATAAGTCGCCAAGTATTTGGATGGTCCGGATATTTTCGCTATTTTTTTATGTCCTAATTTTATTAAGTGCTGAACAGCGAGCCTGGCACCTTTATTATTGTCCATTACGATAAAGTTAACGTCCTTGATATCGAGGAAACTATTATATAATAATACGGGAAATCCATTATCATGTAGCCTTTTGATTTTATCAGTATAATTTTTACTAACGCTTGTAAGGATGATTCCCTCTACCCTTTTGCCAATCAGCAAATTAATGGCTTGTTCCAAGTTTTCATCTTTATGCCCAGTGTTGTAAACGATGACATCATATTTTAATTCTTGTGCCCTTTCTATGATGACTTCCGCCGTTTCGGCAAAGAATGGATTTGAAATGCTCCCTAAAATTAAACCTATTGATTTGGTTCTTTTTTCTACGAGGCTTCTGGCAATTTCATCCCTTGTAAATCCCAGCTCATTAATTACAGCAAGAACCTTGTCACGCGTATTTTTCTTAATATAGGGGTAATCATTTAAAACCCTGGAAACTGTTGATTGCGAAACACCCGCTATTTTTGCCACATCTTCTGTCGTCACTCTCTTCATGCTTCATTAATCCTTTCTACGTCTAGAAATTGTTATCCTAAGAAACTAAAATAACGTATTTATATCAATATAAACATTATGATTTCCCTTTAATATATCATAATATTTAAAATTTTACTTCCAGTTATGGAACTGTTTTGGGTTTTGAGTTGCGTCAGCATGCTCTTTTCCCAAAATGGGAGGATTTAAATTGAATGAAACAGCGTTTGTTGCCTATCTTAGCTTCCTATAGAAAGAAGAGCCCATCTCTAAAGTGGGCTCCAGACTGTATACATGCATACAATTTTAAAAAAGTTCGTTGTTGATTTCGAAATCCGCTCCCTTTCCGCCGACTGTCTGCCAAGCCTCCTCGAAGCAAGCGTCTGTGGGGTCTCGGCTAGCCAGTTATTCGGCAGGAGTGTCGCAAATTTCTTCCATTCAACGTTCAAATTTCACAAACAAGATTGGATCTTCGTGCCTTCCAGGTTATTTTAGTGAAACATTCCCTTTAAAAAGCGATACAGTCCATCTTCTCTATATGAATGATCCGTCACTTCATCCGCCTGTTCTTTGACCAGGTCCGTGGCGTTTTTCATGGCAACGCAATGTCCGGCGAGTTGGAATAGCGGGAGGTCATTTTCGCCATCGCCTACTGCCAGGATATTTTCCGGTGCTAGCTGGAAATGCTTCAGCAGCAGTTGAACGCCTGTTGCTTTTGTGATGCCTTCCACGGTCACTTCTACATTATGATGGGTGGAGGAAGCTGTGGTAAAGGCATTGTACTGCTTGATTTTCTCCAATTCCGCTTTCCATTTTCGAATCGTATTCATTTCATTGCTGAAGAAGTAAATTTTGGCTACGCTGCTTATATCCAGTTGTTCTGACCATCTTATTTTGTCTTCCACTGCATCCTGTCTTGATAGCCATTCATTTTCATCGACTGTCTCAGGCTTTGGAATCAAACCTTGTTTAACCATATAGTCTTTATCTTTTAGTAATGCCATCCGTGTTCCATCGTTCGGATGAACTTCGTAAAAAATCTCTTCCGCTCCTGCTTTGGCGACCAATTCCTCCACAAGTTCCGTCGACAGGGCGTGTTCGACAATCTGTTTCTTTCCGATAAAAACGGACATTCCATTGGCGGTCACCATTCCATCGGCTTCCATGCCGGACGGTAAAACGTCCCTCACTTCTTCCAGTGTTCTTCCTGTCGCAATGAAAATCAGCTTACCACTTTTCCTAAGTTCGCCTATGTATTGTTCCAGCGTTTCATTCACAGTATTTCTTTCGTTCAATGTCGTGCCATCCAAATCGAGCACAATTGCTTTGTTGTTCATGCAAATCACCTCAAAAATCCAAATGATGATGAAAATGCCAACAGCCCATTATCTATAAAGATCTTAGGCTGTTGGTTTCATTCATTTATTTTTGTTTCTTTACCTTATCAGTATAACGGTTCAGGATAATCCTAAAAGTTTCATGACGCTTAGGATCAAGAGACCGACCACACCGAAGTCCGAATCACCAAATGTGGTACCTTCAAACCCTACATCCCCCAAGAAGACCAGGAGTATTGCCGGCAGGAAACTAATGATGAGCCCGTTGGCAAAGGATCCAAGCATCGCTCCGCGTCTGCCTCCTGTGGCATTTCCGAATACACCTGCTGCAGCTCCGGTGAAGAAATGCGGTACGAGCCCCGGAACGATTACTTTCAATCCAAGTACCGGAAGGAGGAACATGGATAATAGTCCAGCTAAGAAACTGAATAGGAACCCGATGATCACTGCATTTGGAGCGAATGGAAAGATAGTCGGACAGTCCAATGCAGGTTTTGTATTCGGCGCCACTTTATCGGCAATCCCTTTGAATGCAGGGACGATTTCAGCAATTAACATCCGTACCCCTGCAAGAATGATGTAGACTCCTGCAGCAAATGTTATCGCCTGGATGAAAGAGAATACGATGAAGTTCGAACCGCCGGATAATTCCGTTTCAATATAGTTCTGTCCGGCAAACAATGCGACGATCACGAAGAACATCGTCATCGTAAGCGATACAGCAACTGATGTGTCCCTCAGGAATCCTAAAGATTTAGGAACCTTGATTTGCTCCGTCGTTTTTTCCTTATTTCCAAACCATTTTCCAACTGTCGCGGATACAAAATATCCGATTGTCCCGAAATGGCCGATGGCAAAATCATCGCTTCCGGTAATCTTCCGTACGTATGGCTGAAGGAGGGCTGGGAACATCACCATGCATACTCCCAATAGAATGGAACCGACCAAGATAAGCGGAAATCCGTTGAGCCCGCCGACCGATAGCGTGACTGCAAGTAAACAAGCCATGAATAAGGTATGGTGTCCCGTTAAGAATATATATTTAAATGGCGTGAAACGAGCCAGCAAAACATTGACAACCATACCAAAAACCATGATTAGTGCAGTCGAAGTCCCAAAATCACTTTGGGCGGCTGCGACAATGGCTTCGTTATTCGGTATGACGCCTTGTACATTGAATGCATGATCGAACATTTTACTGAATATATCAAGGGCGCCAATGAGCACTGCCGCTCCCGCTCCAATGATAATGAAGCCCATGACGGTTTTTAGCGTTCCAGATACAACATCCGCACTGGATTTCCGCTGTAACAGCAGTCCAATGAGGGCAAACAGCCCCACAAGTATGGAAGGTGTACCCAAGATGTCATTCATGATAAGTTCCAGCATTGCCTCTCCCCCTCTTCTTTATGTTTCCTTCTTATAGATGTGAAGCCAATTTCGATGTGATTTCAGGAATGCTCATCATGTTTTCCAGTGTGACGATCGTCCGGGTTCCATCATCCAGCTGACCGACAATATCAGCCGCTCCCAGGTAAATATCTGCCTGAACCGTTTTTGCGGATGCCAGATCCGTATGATCCACCTCGGCTGTCTTACCCATTTCCGTCAACGCTTTCTTCACATTCATCTCCATGATGAAGCTGCTTCCCAATCCGTTTCCGCATACTACCATGATTTTCTTCATATCAATCTCTCCTTTTTTTATCCTACATGCATTTCCAATTTAGATTTGATTTCAGGGATGCTCATCATGTTCTCCAATGTGACAATCGTCCGGGTTCCATCACCCAGCTGACCGACAATATCCGCCGCTCCCAGGTAAATATCCGCCTGAACCGTTTTTGCGGATGCCAGATCCGTATGATCCACCTCGGCCGTCTTCCCCATTTCCGTCAATGCTTTCTTCACATTCATCTCCATGATGAAGCTGCTTCCCAATCCGTTCCCGCATACTACCATGATTTTCATTCCGCTTCCTCCTTCGAATATTTATGAACGTACTCCATAAGGACCGATTTATCTGAAGTGCTTAAAATTTCTTCTATATTGGCTGGTTCATTCAATAATTGAGTGAGCTGGATCAATGCCCGCAGATGCGAATCGTTATCCACTGCCGCCAAAATGATAATCAGCCGTACCGGTTTATCCGGCGCAAAGTCCACGGCTTCATCCAATTTCAGCAAACTCATGGATAAAGACCTGACCCCCTGCTCCGGACGTGCATGGGGAATCGCCACTCCAGGCGTAATCACTACATATGGTCCATTCGTTTCTATCGCCTCGATCATGGCATCCACATATCGTTCCTCTACGGTTCCTAAGTCCACGAGAGGCTTGGCCGCGACTTGAATGCCTTCTTTCCAATCGGAAACATGCGGCTGTAATTGAATCGTTTGCATATTGAGGAGTTCTTCTAACACAGGCTTCTCTGCCTCCTTTAAAGAAAATTGGGTTATTTTTGGTGTATGGGTATACACATTCGACTTCAAAGCCTTTTCAAGCTGATCCTGTTCATGGATGGTTGCATACTTGGAAATGATCTTTAATAAAGCAGCAACATCCACACTTTCCGTCGTATATCCATACAATTCCTGCATGACCTGCTGGCGCAATGTATGTTTGTCCTGCATTTCCAAAATGGGCGGTACAACGAATAATGCCGCTTTTGTTCTCATATGCACCGTTGAAAAAACAAGATCGTACGACAGTGGGTATTCAGCCGCATTTCTTACGGACAGAACGTCCAGGAACAATATATCCGGAAATAATTCCCTCAATGTATAAATGAGGATATTGCTGATGCCAATGCCATTCGGGCATACGACAATTGCCCGTTTTCGATCATCCAATGTCGTCCCTTGCCTGCGCAGCCATCCGCCAAAATAGACCGTGAAGTATGCGACTTCCTCTTCTGATACCGGACAGCCAATTTCTTTCTCCAACACCCATAGGGATTTTTTTGTCAAATGATGCAATTCAGGATAGACCTTCTGCACCCGTCCCGTCATCGGGTTCATTTGCGGGAGACCATACCGCAGGCGATGATATGCCGGTTTAAAATGAACGTATAATTGTTGGCATAGCTGTTCTTTGTCTTTCAGGTGAACAAATGCCAGCCTCTCGAACTCTGCCACGATTTCCTGCAAAAGGTGCTGAATGGCTTCATCATCCTTAAGAGGCGAAATATCCTTCGTTCGATTCATGCTCAGTAAATGTAAGGTGGCGTATAAGTTTTCCGTTTCGCTCCATACTGATTGAAAGGCATTCGTTCTGGTCATTTCCTCAACCATTTTGTATTCTTCCGTCGCAACAAACGGCGCCCAGCTCTGGTCTGCCTGTAACTCTTCCCCTTTTCCTATGAGCTGATCAGTACATAGAAATAAATAGCTCAGTTCATGAAGCCGTTCATCCGTAAAGGTGATGCCTAATTTACGTTCGATCCTTTCAAGCTGTAACCGGATCGAGCTGATTTGCTTTTCATGTTTTCCCCATATGCACTCCATGATCAATTCACTATTGGGACTGTTCAGTACATCATGCACGAGACGTTCAATGATATATCTCTTTACTCGGGTTTCCCCAATCACCACATAGCCATCTTGTTTGGAATACTGGATTTTGAGCGATATGTCCCTGTTTTTCTCTTTAAGTCTTTTTAAATCCTTCAACACCGTATTACGTGAAAGCCCGGTGATCGTCTGGAAATGATAGACGGACAATTCTTCTGGGCTTAACAAGATCATGAGGTAAAAAACTTTTTCCCTATCTGTCTCTGAAAATATATAATTGCGTTTTGTCAGTTTTACATTCAATTCTTCATCCCTGATCGTTTCAGAAAAGGAGTAGCCCATTTCACGATTATATTGAATCGGTTGATATCCATGAAATTGGAGCCAGTCATTCGCTTTGCTCAGACCATATTGGATTTGCCTTCTCGTCAGACCTGTTTGGGCTTCAAGTTCTTTCATTTTTGAAATGGGCGAATGCTGTAATAGTTTTAGTAAATTGGCGCTTCTTTCATCTAAAAACATTCTCAATCCCTCTCCCTGCTTCTACGATATCTCACTTCTTATTAAAAATGTAGCGTTTCTCAGTCCGAATGTTGTCATAGGTACTGCACAATAATATACTCTTTAAACATTTGTGCACAATACCGCATCCTTGCTAGGTCAATTACCATTCTGCCTTGTAGAAAAGCGGGTGAATTAAAAGTGCATTATGCAGTATTAAAATGAAATTGCACACACTCTTTAAAACAAACAAAAAAAGTGGTGAAAGTTTTGAGATTAAACGTCCACCACTTTTTTATAAACTATTAAGAAATATGCTAACAGGGCCTGTTTATAAATCACAAGTAAAGTTCCAGATTACTAATTTACTTAGCTCTTTTTTGATAACTAACACTTGTTTTTCCTATTTGTATTTTACGTGCCTTGTCTTTGAAAAATTTCACAGTTCTTTTGTTGTATAAGTACTTACCAGATGTGCATTGAGCATCATTCAAAGAGTAATATATATTTGGAACAGCACCAACAACAACACTTGCAGCTGCTAATGCTGAACTGTATGGAGCTTTCGTAATAGTAGATAGATATGCTGCAAATGCTGAAACACCTATTTTAGGTACAGCTGAGCTACCATAATACGTCCCCATACTTTTATACTTACACGCATTAGCTGAGGCCATTTCTATAACTGGAACCTCATTTTCTGCTGAAACGAAGTATTCACTATTTGAAATATATTCATTATTAACAAATTCAACATAATTATTAAGTTCTACCTGTTCTTCTTCAGACAAATTCATACCATCAATTTCTAACTGATTTGTTATTTTATTAATCTTTACTTCAGTAATCTGATTCCCTTCTGCATCTGTAACTGTTGAAATGATGAAGTTATCGTTTTCAACACTATTAAAGTGAGGCTCCTCGCTAGTTCCTTCAAACAATACTTCTTGCTTTTCATGTTCTTGAGAACCAAATACTATAGTACTACTTGAAAATAATGAAAAAGGCAACCAATAGACTAAAAATCTTTTTTACCATAGGTAAAACCACCTCTTTTTATTTGTAAATTCAAAATATTTTGACTATAATATGTAATATACAAAATAAAAAAGTAAAGAATTGTATTTTCATGTTTAATTACCTAAGGTTTAGATATAAATCATATATTATTATTCTTTTAGGGATTTTTATTGGTACAATACTTGCCGAAATTCTATTTGAAAACCCAGATTATTTTATAGGTATTACTTGTGTTCTAGTAGGTTTATTAATTGGAGAATGCATAATGACAAGAAAGTGGTTCAAAGAACGATAAACAAAAAGAAGACTTTACAAAGGTGATCCTCTAACTATTCAAATGAGATTTTGAATGGTACATTCATTTTTGTTTGAATGCTGCAGCTTATTAAACACCTGCGATTACGAACGGGTAGGACAACCAGTCTTGCCTCAAATCCGGTAAAAAATTAAAAAGGTTTCGGAATGATAACATTCCGAAACCTTTTTGTCTACAAACTAGAAAGGACAAATGTCCCCTCCTTCATTCAATCAGTGCGTTATCTTTATATCTTGCTGAAATCGCGCTGAGCTCCCCTATAGCTTCCGATTATATTTTGATAACCAGGAAGCTGGCTGGAAAGTAAAGCACCAAAACCTTCGACATCGTTGCGCCAATCACGTTGTAATTCGCACGCTACGCTAAACCAGTTCATAAGCTGCACACCGCCATGGGCCATACGCGCTAAAGCCGCATCAGCTACCTGTTTGCTGACAGTTCCAGAAGCATCCGTGACAGCAAATACTTCATAACCAGCGTTCAAAGCGGAAAGTGCCGGGAAAGCAACGCAGACATCCGTAACCACGCCCGCGATGATTAGTTGTTTTTTTCCAGTTTCTTCGATTGCTTTAACAAAATCTTCATTATCCCATGCGTTAATTTGTCCAGGCCGAGCTATTTTGGGTGCGTGCGGAAAGAGTTCTTCCAATTCCTGCATGAGCGGTCCGTTTGGTCCGTTTTCAAAGCTCGTTGTTAAAATGACTGGCAAATCAAAAAACTTTGCCGTGTTGGCAAGAGCCATAACATTGTTCTTGAATTCATCAACACCATAATCACGCACTAGCCCTGAAATAAGACCGGTTTGATGATCCACTAGTAGAACGGCAGCATCATCTTTGGAAATACGAGAATAGAGATCAGACATTTTTAAAGTCCTCCTTTTATTAAAGCTATCGAAGAAAGTTCATATGTAGGGAAATTCCCCCAACCCCTTCGTTGGTTGCAATCAGTTTATAACTTAACTGACTGTTATTTATAAGTTTATCTATAAACTTATAGCCTGTCAATCATATATATAATAAGATTCATTGATTATGGCTAATTAATCTAGAACTGGAGTGTGATCGATCCAATGAATGAATTGTTGTAAATAACGCTCAAGATAACGTTTTGTTTGTTCATCAGTAAGCACTTTCCGATCAGAATCAATCTTTTTATGTACTTGCGATATCAGCATTTTTTGAAATGGAAGAACATGAACTTGCATGGCCTCCAGTATTTGCCTGATTTGCATTTGAGCAAATGCAGTGCCCATTCCCCCAGGAGTAGCTCCGATCAGGCCAACTGGTTTTTTGGTAAGAACAGCGGACTCCCGAGGTCTTGATGCCCAGTCCAATGCATTTTTTAATACGCCTGGTATTCCAGAATTGTACTCTGGGCTCACGATAATGATCCCGTCAACGTCCTGAATGTCGGATTTAAATGACGTCACTGTTTCTGGAATGCCACTTATTTCCAAGTCTTCATTAAACAACGGAAGATCATTAATTTCGATCCAGCGAAATTGATAAGAATCAACCATATCTGTCAATGATTGAGCAATGATTCGATTATAAGAATTTTCCCGTAAACTGCCGCAAATAAGGCCGATGGTTCTGGTCATCTACTTCCCTCCCTGTTTGAAATCATCTCCTATAGTACCATAATCTACCAATATCAAAAAAGTGACGTTATTCCTAATCACTAAATATGGAAAAACATAATAGCTGGGTAAAAAGAACTTCCTAAAATGGATCATGAATTCTAAATTGCATGCACCAAAGTCCCCCTTCCATTTTCTGAATATTTACAACATACTATAAACTATAAGGCGATTGGGAGGAGTGCGGAAATGGATGAAAAGAAAGTTACATGGCTAGAGCTCTTTTATGATTTGTTATTTGTGGCGGCCGTTGCGGGCGCCACTCATGTTTTACTGCATGTTGAAGATGGATATATCCATCCAGAATATTTATTAAAGTTCGTGTTGATTTTTATTCCTATCTGGTGGGCTTGGGTAGGGCAAACCATATTTATTAACCGGTTTGGAAAGGATGTTTTTCATCAACGGCTATTTTTGATACTGCAAATGTTTTTTGTCCTCATTATGACATCAAGCTTATCTGTTGATTTTGATCCTTATTATCTTTCTTTTTTAATTGGTTATATTGGCTTAAGAGCCGTGACCGCCATCCAATATCTTGTTGTACAGCGGATAGAAGAGGGAGTTCGAAAAAAGGCAGCACTCTTTTTGGGAAGGTATTTTTGGATTGGAATCGCCATTTCATTATTCTCCGTCCTTTTTGATTCCTGGCTTCGATATGCAGTGCTGTATTTGGGCATCCTCATCGATATCATTATCCCAATCCTTGGAAGAAAGTGCTTAGAAAAGGTTCCTACAAATACGGCCCACTTGTTGGAGCGCTTTGGTCTATTTACCATCATTCTCTTTGGGGAAGCTCTTGTAAGCACTCTTGCGGTCATTCAACCTAAACAAGGAAATTGGGATTCGATAGCCTTTTCCATCATTTCATTTGCCCTGATAATAGCCATGTGGTGGCAATATTTCGATAACATGGAGAAAAAAGTCGACAAGTCTGTACAATCTTCCGGCCAAATCATCATTTACGGTCATCTGTTTATTTTAATGTCTATAAGCATGATTGCAGCAGCCATCAGATTATTGTTTTTACATGAGGTCCATTATACATTTATCCTATATTTTGTTTTCGGTTCTGTATTGCTCTATTTCATGTCGGCCACTTTTGTTTTCCATCAATATAGACATAAGCACCAGCGGTTGCAAATATATCATTTAGGACTATTTTTAGGGATTTTAGCATTCTTTTTTATTTTTAATTTGTTTGTCGTGGTACCGAATATTGTGATAATAGGCGAATTAACACTGTTTTTTATCATCTTTGCTAAACTAACGACCACATAATAAAGGAATCAAAGAAACCAGTATCATATAGATAATACTGGTTTCTTTAATTCGAAGATGGAAGTTTTTGCATTTGACACCATATTGGTTTATTCATAAACTGATTGTGACGAAGAAAGAATGGGGTGACATTCATGAAAGAAAACACAGCGAATCCCTCCGCATCTAATAATGAGGAACGACTAGGTTTAATGTTATGGTTCCGAATAACACGAATATATAACCAAAGTATCCGGGAGTCCAATCAACATTTAAAGAAATGGAATCTATCGGCAGCCCAATTCGATATCTTGGTCCAAGTGGGTTCCCATGAACGATTGTCTCAGCAAGAACTGGCAAACAAGCTTTTTGTGACAAAAGGCAATATCACTCAACTATTAAGGAAAATGGAAGAGTTGGGATTGATTAAACGGGAACAGGAATGGAAAACAAAATACCTTTCATTGACTGAGGAAGGAAAAGAATTTTTTAATGAAGTTGTTCCAAAACAAGAGCATTTTCAGGCATCACAATTTGCCAACTTGAATGAGACGGAAAAACAACAGCTTTTGGACTTACTTAGTAAAGTTCAAAAATGAAAACAGATCACCTGCTAGAATGGTGATCTGTTTTTTTATCTTTGTTACTTCGGCTTTTTCATGAACAATGAAAGCACCACATTCACGATGGCGAAAATCAAACTAATTTTAAATACAAGTGATGAACCTGAGGCAGCGGCTGCCGGTAAATCATTTGCCACATCAGTCAAGTAGCCATTTTGCTTCGCAGAGAATAGCGAAACCATGACCGCTATCCCAATTGCCCCTGATACTTGCTGTGATGTTTGCGTAATCGCGATGCCATCCGGATAGAATTGTTTTGGCAATGCATTCAATGTATTCGTTTGTACTGAAGCGAGTACCATGCCAATGCCAAGCATCATCACGATATGCGTAACAACCATGATCCATAGTGCTGTGTCCGTTCCATACATTGCATATAGCCCGTAGCCAATGACAACCAGAATCGTTCCTGGTGTAATTACGGCACGAGGTCCATATTTATCGAACAGCCGGCCGATGATCGGGGCAAAAACGCAGTTCAATAGACTGCCTGGCAGCATGATCAGCCCAGTGGCGAACGCAGAAACCAATAACGCCATTTGCATATACATTGGTAACACAACCAGCATCGATAACATGTTAAGGAATGTAATCACGTTCATCGCAAGACCTAGCACAAATAGTGGGTATTTGAATGCTTTTAAATTCAACATCGGGTTTTCCATCTTTGTCTGACGGATTGCAAAAAGGATTAGGGCGATTAATCCAACAATGATCGTGCCAATTACCGTCATGCTCGTCCAACCATGATCCCCGCCTACACTTACACCGTATACAACTCCACCAAAGCCAATCGTCGATAATACAACTGACAAGATATCGATTGATACTTGTCGAGTTTCATTGACATTCGGAATATAGATATAGCCGAAGATAAGCGAGAATAACAAGAATGGAATCGTAAACCAGAATATCCAAGGCCATGATAACGTATCTAAAATCATTCCTGCCAATGTAGGACCGAATGCTGGACCCGCCAAGATGACTAAGCCCATCACACCCATTGCCCCGCCGCGTTTATTCGGTGGGAAAATCGTGAAAATGACATTTTGCGTCAATGGCAAAATGATCGCCAGTCCAGCTGCCTGAATGACACGGGCCGTCAATAACACGCTAAAAACCGGTGCTACTGCAGCGATGACCGTTCCGATGATCGAAAAAAATAAAGACGCCATGAACATTTGCCGTGTTGTGAATTTTTGCATTAAAATTCCTGTTACTGGCACTAAAATACCAAGCGTTAAAAAGTAGCCTGTTGCAAGCCACTGTATCGTCGTCGCATCCACGCCAAAAATATGGCTCAATTCACCTAAGGCGATGTTCAATGCGGTTTCACTAAATAGCCCAACAAAGCCTGCTACCAAAAGAGCAGCCATTATCGGTCCTGTTTTAATATTTTTATTATCCACTTGTTAAAACTCCTTCAATATATTGGGTAACAATTGCAAAATTACTTTTAGCGGCTTTGCCGATGTTTCGGCCAAACAAAGCATCATTGCCCCTTCGATAGAGGCTGTCATCATCAATGCAATATTGGAAGCCAACTCTTTTGAAAATCCATCTTCCATAAGCTTATTAAAATAAATCCCTTGAATTTTCACATATAGTTCGGCGCAAGCACTTCGTACAGGATCACATAATGTGGCCATTTCACTTACCATGCTGCTAAATGTGTAACCCGTAATCGTCCCTTCCCTTTCTAAATTGACGATTAACTTTTCAATCATGTAATTTGTCGCTTCTAACGTTGTCGGATACCGTTCAAAAATATCCACTATATCCGTCGTAATTACTTCATTCAAAGAATGAAGGCAAGCGATTAATAATTCCTCTTTTCCATTAGGAAAATGGTGATACAGCGAACCTTTCGTAACATTACATACCTTTAAGATTTCGCTTAGTCCAACACCTTTATATCCTTTTTGCTGGAAAAGAATCGTTGCTTTTTCGATTATCAACGATTTTGTATCCATTTCCGTAGCACACCCCCACTATACCAACCGGTCTATTTGTTACTATAACAAAAAAAATTCTTTGGATGTAAGTACTTTTTTGCCTCTCTAAATAACGAATTCACAATTTAGACAAACTTTTTATAAACGGTATTTGATTTTTCTATTCTATTATCAGTTGACATCTTGTATACATATGTATACATTTAACACAAGAAAGAAGCGTATACATATGTATACACGGAAAGAGGTTTTAACATGAGAAATGAAAAACTCAAAAAAGAAGGCCATCACAAAGGAAAAGACCATGGTTCACACCATCGTGGCCCAAAAACGTTTCGCCGCGGAAGGGCCATTGCTTTTTTAGAAATGATGAATGTTAAACGTTCAACCATTAAGGAACAGTTAGATAAACCAGAGTTTCAATCCATTAATCAAATCTTAGTCGGTGAATTAAAAGCCATTGATATGTTAATCAACGAATTCATTCAATTATTTGAAATACAAGAAAATGAAGCAGCCGATAAGAAAAGTGAAGAAAAGGAAACTTCCAATAATGGTGAGAAAGGAATGGAAATGAATGAAACAAATTAACAGTTATATCGATTCAGTGTTTTATACCAAAGATGCCCTTTTGGAAGAAGTCATTACGTCCATACAAGAAAACGGAATGCCGTCCATATCGGTATCCCCCTCATCTGGGAAACTTCTTACAATGCTTATATCCATTTCAGGAGCTAAAAATGTTTTGGAAATAGGGGCTCTTGGGGGCTACAGCGGGATTTGCCTTGCCAGGGGATTCGGCAACGAAGGAAAATTAACCTCCCTTGAATTAAAGGAGGAGTACGCAAAGTTAGCTTATGGCAATCTATCAAAAGCGGGCTTCGGCGATCAAGTATCATATATGACCGGAGCAGCTCTGCAAAGCCTTGAAAAACTCGTTCGTGATAACAAGAAATTTGATTTTTTCTTTATAGATGCAGACAAGGACAATTATGAAAATTACCTGCAATATTGCATTAAGCTGGCAGAACCGGATGCTCTAATCGTCATGGATAACGTACTTGCGAGGGGCAGTGTCGCAGATCCGGATGCTGAACCTAAACATTACACTGCATTCATGAAGGCATTCAATGAAACTGTGGCCAATCACCCTCAACTGGAATCCATGCTAATTCCAATCGGTGATGGGCTCACCATTTCAAAAGTAAGTGCTCAAATTCATGAGTAATGTGCGAATTCACGAGTAAAGTGACCAATCTCACGAGTAAAGTGTTCAATCTCATCAGTAATGTGCGTATTCACGAGTAAAACAGCTAAATTCACGAGTATATTGCTCAATCTCACTAGTAAAACAGCTAAATTCACGAGTAAAGTGACCAATCTCACGAGTAAAGTGTTCAATCTCTCGAGTAATGTGCGAATTCACGAGTAAATTGCTCAATCTTACGAGTAAAACAGCTAAATTCACGAGTAAAGCGCTCAATCTCACGAGTAAAGCAGCTAAATTCACGAGTAAAGTGTCCAATCTCACGAGTAATGTGCAAATTCACGAGTAAAACAGCTAAATTCACGAGTAAATTGACCAATCTCACAAGTAAAGCAGCTAAATTCACGAGTAAAGTGCTCGATCTCATCAGTAATGTGCGAATTCACGAGTAATGTGCTCAATCTCACGAGTAAAACAGCTAAATTCACGAGTAAT
>NZ_VHIK01000039.1:0-96144 GCF_006680105.1 Bacillus sp. B4EP4a | reverse complement strand
AACTCACGAGTAAATCGTAAATTTACAAGTAAATAGCGTGAATTCACGAGTAAACGGCGTAAATTCACGAGTAAACGGCGTAAACTCACGAGTAAACGGCGTAAACTCACGAGTAAATGGTGCAAACTCACGAGTAAATCGTAAATTCACGAGTAAACGGCGTAAACTCACGAGTAAACGGCGTAAACTCACGAGTAAATGGTGCAAACTCACGAGTAAATGGTGCAAACTCACGAGTAAACGGTGCAAACACACGAGTAAATGGCGCAAACTCACGAGTAAAAAGCGTAAACTCACGAGAAAAAGGCGGCTGTTCCGGAAGGTCAGCCGCTTTCTTCTATTTATGATATTTCTGTTGATATAGTCGCTTCGCTTTTTCTGTGTTGGCGAAGTGGGTTTTCGTGAATTCGTGTAATGAATCGATTCCTTTTTCATGAATCAATCTTGCGGCCGCTTCATCGACTGCAAATCCGGCACCTTTAGGAATTTTGAATCCGGCTTTTTCACTCAGCAAGTCAAAGCGTTTGACGAATGCATATCGGGCAATGATGGATGCGGCTGCTACTCCAAGATGAATGCCTTCCGCTTTTGTGCATAGATAGGTGGCATTGGCCTGGAATAGTTCTTGGTCTTTGAGGTAATTGAAAAATACCTCTGGTTGAGCGAATTGATCAATAAGGACCGCTTCCGCTTGTTCCGGCTGGATTTTTTGCATGAGATTCTTGATTGCTTGGTTATGGAGGAGTGCCTTCATTTTTCCTTGTGACATTCCCTTTGCCTGCAGCGCATTATATTTCGGGTTGTCGCAAGTGAGCAGGCTGAAGGGCACTACATCCTTAATCTGTTTGGCAATTTCGATGATCTGTGGATCTTTCAGATTTTTGGAATCCTGGACTCCAAGCTCCTTCAAGAGTGAGAGTTGTTCCTTTTTTGCATATACGGCTACGACGGTGATCGGGCCGAAATAGTCTCCTGTTCCGACCTCATCGGAACCGATCACTGACATGGTTCCGATATTTGCAGGCGGCGAATATCGATGGGCCTTGACTGATGCAGAGGATGCCGTTTTTTTCTTTTGAGCCGCAGCGGTGGTACCTTTTTGCCATTTTACCGCTTCTAGTTCGGCATTCTTACCTTGAAAAAGGACCTTCCCGGATTTATAGGCCGTCACCGTACATAGCGGCGGTTTTGCGGAAAAGATGCTCCCAGGCGGCAGCTTGGCGGCCAAGGATGAAGAATAATGGGACTTCATAGCCTTTATTTGTTCAGGACTGATAAGTAAAACAACATGGGACATAATGGGTTAGCTCCTAACTTCATTTTGTTTATTAGGTGATCTTCTTCCTAAATCCGCTTTCGTTTGACAAATTATTGAAATTTTTATGCAAGAAATGACGATGTACTCTCTTTCATGACGAAAAACTTCATGATATGATAGAATTAGGATTGTTTAGATTGGGGGCATCATTTTGTCAGACGATAAACGAAATAAAACAACAGTTGATATATACGGACAACCATATACAATCGTCGGCACAGAAAGCGCAAGTCATATGCGCCTGGTCGCTTCGATGGTTGACGAAAAAATGAGAGAGATCAGGATGAAAAATCCATACTTGGATACAAGCAAGCTAGCGGTACTAACGGCCGTGAATACCATCCACGAATATATTAAATTAAAAGATGAACTAGACCAGCTTCAACTGGAATTAAAGAGAGAGAAGGACTGAGTACATGCTTGATTTAGCAATTCTGGCCATTCTTTTAATCGGTTTATTAATCGGTTTAAAGCGTGGCTTCATTTTACAAATGGTTCATATGACAGGGTTCATTGTAGCCTTCATCGTCGCTTATGTATTTTACGGAGATCTTGCTCCCAATTTGAAATTGTGGATTCCGTTCCCAACGATGGGTGATTCCTCGACCCTTAATATGTTTTTCGATACAGTCGGGCTTGATACGGCGTATTACAATGCAATTGCCTTTGCAATCATTTTCTTTGCTGCCAAGATCCTTTGGCAAATGATAGGATCCATGCTCAATTTCATTACCCACCTACCGATATTAAAGCAGCTGAATCGCTGGGGTGGAGGGATATTGGGGTTTCTCGAAGTCTATCTTATCATGTTTATTATATTATATATAGCTGCCATGCTGCCAATGGATTCCATCCAGAAACCATTAACTGGCTCATTTTTGGCAGAATCGATCGTGAAACATACGCCGTTCCTTTCCGAGCAAGTGAAGGAACTTTGGTTTAATGATGTAAAACAATCTTAATGTCAGTATAAGAGGGCCTGCCTCCCTTTCTCAAAGTCCTGGATTCCTATACTTTGAACGGGGGAGGCCCCTTTTTATGTAGCAGCATGTAACTTCCCCCTATTTGATTCGAAAGTTAAGAATCTGACTGCTTGTACTTTACCTCCAAGAAAGGTATCTTTAAGAAAGTGAACAATGGACACCCTACTAATTTTTTCGGCGGTGAATTAAATGACAATTAATAAAAAAGATATCATTAAACTATTAGAAAAAATTGCAATATATATGGAACTAAAAGGAGAGAACCCGTTCAAGGTTTCAGCTTTCCGAAAGGCAGCTGGCGCCTTGGAAACGGATGAACGGAGCCTTTCGGCCATCGCTGACTTTACCGCTTTAAATGGAATCGGGAAAGGAACGGCCTCCGTCATCGAAGAGTATATAAATGAGGGGAAATCGACCGTACTTGAAGAGCTGCAGGAGCAGGTGCCAAAAGGATTGATTCCGCTTCTGCAGCTTCAAGGTCTGGGCGGGAAGAAAATTGCCAAGCTTCATAAAGAGCTGCATGTCAATGATGTGAATGATCTTAAAATCGCCTGTGAAGAAGGCAGGGTCGCGGCGCTTGCCGGTTTCGGCAAAAAAACGGAAGAGAAGATCCTGTCTGCAATTGCCGAGGCGGGTTCAAGGCCCGATCGGCTGCCCCTTGCCTTCATGAGGCCGATTGCGGATGATATTGAAACGGCCCTTGTTAACATGGAATACATCATCCGTTCTTCCAGGGCCGGCAGCATCCGGCGTATGAGGGAAACCATCAAGGACCTCGATTTCATCATCTCGACAGATCATCCCGAAGAAGTTAAGGATCAACTGCTTGCATTAACGGGGATAAAGCAGGTGATTGCGGCCGGTGATACAAAAGTATCGGTCGTGCTTGATTATGAATATGATATTTCTGTCGATTTCCGAATCGTGAAGGATCAGGAATTCATCACGACACTCCATCATTTTACAGGTTCGAAGGATCATAATGTGCGGATGCGCCAGCTTGCTAAAGATCGCGGCGAGAAAATCAGCGAATATGGGGTGGAAGTGGCTGAAACCGGTGATGTATTGACGTTTGAAACGGAAGAACAATTTTATAATCATTTTGGTCTTCCCTTCATTCCGCCAGAACTGCGTGAAGACGGAACGGAAGTGGAGCATTATGATGCTAATGAACCTCTCATATCTTTAGAGGCCATCAAAGGTGACCTGCATATGCATACCACATGGAGTGATGGGGCCCATACGATTGAAGAAATGATTGAAGCATGTCGTGCAAAAGGGTATCGGTATATGGCCATCACCGATCATTCGCAATATCTGAAAGTGGCGAACGGCTTGACCGCGGAACGTTTACGTGAACAAAAACGTATCATCCATGAACTAAATGAAAAATACGCTGACTTTACCGTTCTTTCAGGGATTGAGATGGATATACTTCCTGATGGGACCCTTGATTATGACGATGAGCTGCTTGCAGAGATGGATTTGGTGATCGCATCGATTCACTCAAGCTTTTCACAGCCTAGGGAAACGATCATGGAGCGCTTAAAAACGGCTCTGAATAATCCTCATGTAGATATCATTGCCCATCCAACGGGAAGGATCATCGGCAGACGAGCCGGATATGATGTTGATATAGAGATGCTGATCGAACTGGCCCGTGAAACGAATACTGCCTTGGAATTGAATGCGAACCCGAACCGATTGGATTTGGCACCTCCCCATCTGCGCAAGGCACAGGAAGCAGGCGTTCCGATCGTGATCAATACGGATGCCCACAGCATCGACATGCTTGAACATATGCCTGTTGGGGTCTCATCAGCTAAAAAAGGCTGGATTAAAGAATCAACGGTTCTTAATGCAAGGGATACGGATGGATTATTGGCGTTTTTAAAGAGAAATGATTAACTATTTGCCCATAAATAAGGAGGAGCTTTAACTCCATGCATAATAAAGCTTTAAAGACATTGGAATTTCATAAAATAAAAGATCAATTAATTTCACACGCATCCTCATCCATAGGAAAAGAAAAGGCAAAGCAATTGATGCCTTCCACGGATTTTGAAGAGGTGTCGAGATGGCAGGAAGAAACAGATGAGTCAGCCAAAATCGTCCGGTTGAAAGGTAACATGCCATTGGGCGGGATTTTTGATATCCGTCCGCATGCAAAAAGGGCACAGATTGGCGGAATGCTCTCACCGATGGAATTGATGGAACTTGCGAGTACGATTCGTGCCGGCAGGATCCTCAGCCGTTTCTTTGAAGAACTTGCAGAGCAGGAAATTGATGTTCCGCTTTTGGCCGAATATATCGATTCCCTTCATCCATTGATAGATTTGCAGCAGGAAATTACGTATGCAATAAGCGAACATGGTGAAGTGATGGATTCTGCCAGCGACAAGCTTCGTACCCTAAGAAACCAAATTCGGACGAACGAAAGCCGTGTCAGGGAAAAACTAGAAAGCATGATCCGTTCTTCAAATGCATCAACAATGTTATCCGATGCCATCATCACCATCCGGAATGACCGATTCGTCATCCCGGTAAAACAGGAATACCGGAGTGTGTATGGCGGGATCATCCATGATCAATCCTCATCAGGGCAGACGCTGTTCATTGAACCGCAAGCAATCGTTCAGCTGAATAATGCCCTGCAGGAAACCCGAGTGAAGGAAACGCAGGAGATAGAACGGATATTGGTCGAACTATCGGAAAAAGTCGGTGCGTACACACCTGAATTGCTTCATAATGTCAAAGTGCTTGCACAAATCGATTTCCTTGTCGCCAAGGCAAAGTATGCAAAAGCGATAAAAGGGTCCAAGCCGATTCTGAATAATGAGGGACGCGTGAAATTATTCAAAGCGAAACACCCGCTCATTCCGAGTGATGTTGTCGTGGCCAATGATATTTTTCTTGGTGATGAATTTACGACAATCGTCATCACCGGTCCGAATACAGGTGGTAAGACGGTTACCCTGAAAACGATTGGCCTCTGTACGTTAATGGCCCAGTCCGGTCTGCAAATCCCTGCGCTGGATGGTTCCGAAACGGCTGTGTTTTCCTCTGTTTATGCCGATATTGGCGATGAACAGTCGATTGAACAAAGCTTAAGTACATTCTCTTCGCATATGGTCAATATTGTCGATATCCTTAAGCATGTCGATTATGACAGCCTTGTTTTATTCGATGAGCTTGGAGCGGGAACTGACCCACAGGAAGGTGCCGCTTTGGCCATTTCCATTTTGGATGAAGTGTATAAGCGCGGAGCACGTGTGATTGCAACGACACATTATCCGGAATTAAAGGCGTATGGATATGATCGGGAAGGCGTCATTAATGCAAGCGTCGAATTTAATGTGGAAACCTTGAGTCCCACCTATAAACTTTTGATCGGTGTACCAGGTAGGAGTAATGCGTTTGAAATTTCCAAACGTCTTGGTTTGGAAGAAAGCGTGATAAGCAGCGCCCGCAGCCATATTGGTGAGGATACGAATAAAGTTGAGAATATGATAGCGTCCCTTGAAGACAGCCGCAAAAAGGCCGAAGAAGAAGAACAGGAAGCCAAGAATCACCTGGAACAGGCTGAAATACTTCATAAAGACCTTCAAAGGCAAATTGGTGAATACCATGAAGAACGGGATGCGATGGTTGAAAAGGCAGCAAAAGAGGCAGCGGCAATCGTTGAAAATGCACAAAAGGAAGCGGAAGCGATTATTGCCGACTTACGTAAACTGCGACTTGAAAAGCATGCCGATGTTAAAGAGCATGAACTGATCGATGCCAAAAAGCGGCTTGAAGAAGCAGCGCCAAAAGTGAAAAAAACATCAAATAAAGCTGCAAGGCCGCTGGATAAAAGCTTGAAACCTGGAGATGAAGTAAAGGTCGTAAGCTTCGGTCAAAAAGGTCACTTGATCGAGAAGGTCTCAAATAATGAATGGCAGGTTCAAATCGGCATCATGAAAATGAAGGTGAAGGAGTCTGACCTGGAATTCATCAAGGCCACAAAAGTAAAAGAAACAAAGCCACTCACCACGATCAAAGGTCGCGATTATCACGTTAGCGTCGAACTTGACCTCCGTGGAGAACGCTTTGAAAATGCAATATCAAGAGTGGAAAAGTACATTGATGATGCTCTTTTGGCCGGTTATTCGAGTGTTTCCATCATTCATGGTAAAGGAACGGGTGCTCTTCGGTCCGGGGTCCAGGAATACTTGAAAAATCACCGCTCTGTCAAAAGGATTCGCTTCGGCGAAGCCGGTGAAGGCGGAACAGGTGTTACGGTGGTGGAATTTAAATAAAGGAAAGCGGTCACTCCGGCCATTCAGCCAAGCCGGGTGGCTAGTTACCATTCGGGAGTTGGACCATGGTGAACATGTGGGAAAATGAATATGTATATATAGCTGCTCGTTACAGTGTCGTTATTCTGTGCATGATTGTTTTTTTAGCCATTTTTGAACTTGTCACAAAGTACAAGAACTGGGAGGAAATCAAACAAGGAAACCTTTCTGTTGCGTTGGCAACAGGTGGTAAAATATTTGGGATCGCCTATGTATTCCAACAGTCCATTCTCCATCAGAATTCGCTTATTACCATGATTGGCTGGGGCGTATACGGATTTGTCCTGCTTTTAATCGGTTATTTCATTTTTGAATTTATGACTCCTGGATTTAAAATAGATGAAGAGATACAAAAAGATAATCGGGCAGTTGGATTCCTATCGATGATCATATCAATCGCATTATCTTTTGTCATCGGCGCAGGGATTTCTTAATGCCCTTCATGAGAGGGAGTAAGCTGTGGAGAAACTTGCAAAAGTCTTAATTGTTTGTTGCGGAATCTTTTTTCTGTTTGGAATCATTTATATGACATTCTTCAACTGAAGCGGCCATTGTGCCGCTTCTTTTATTTGAGTTCCATTAAAAAGAGTGGGGGGTGGCATGTATAATAAAATGGTCAATTCTCATCATAGGGTCTTTATACTCTGAAATTCGGCAATTGTAAGAAAATCCCGATTGTATTATAATGAAAAGAGTATTGAGAATATTCAGAAGGAGGGGGCAAATGAGCAATAAGCCATGGCAAGCTATTTATCCAGAACAGATACCCGCTGTTTTGTCTTACGAAGATAAACCTCTTTATTCTTTTTTAAAGGAATCAGCCGAAGAATTCCCCGATAAAGTATCGATTCATTTCCAGGGAAAAGAATTAACTTTCCGGGAATTGCATGAATCTGCTTTAAAGTTTGCTGCCTATTTAAAAAGTATCGGTCTTCAAAAAGGTGAACGTGTTGCCGTCATGCTTCCTAACTGCCCACAGGGTGTCATAGGCTTTTTTGGGATATTGATGGCCGGCGGAGTCGTGGTTCAAACGAATCCAACCTATACTGAACGTGAATTAGAATATCAAATGAAAGATTCCGGAGCTAAAATAATTTTGGCGATGGATATTTTATTTCCCCGTGTTGCAGCAGTGGCATCAAGAACGGATATAGAACATATAATTGTAACCGCTATCAAGGAATATTTACCTTTTCCAAAAAATCTTATCTATCCTTTTATTCAAAAAAAGCAATACGGCATTGTCATCAATGTGGAGCATGAAGGGAATCATCATTTATTTTCCGAAATCATGAAACGAAAGATGACTGAAGAAGTCACTGTGCCGATCGATGTGGATAATGACCTTGCCCTTTTGCAATATACTGGTGGGACAACAGGCTTTCCCAAAGGGGTCATGCTTACCCATAAGAACTTGCTGGCAAATACGAAAATGTGCAATGCCTGGCTTTATAAAAATAAGCGCGGTGAGGAAAGGATCCTTGCGATCCTGCCTTTCTTCCATGTGTACGGTATGACTACAGTCTTGGTTCTTTCCGTTATGGAAGGGAACACCATGATCATCATGCCAAAGTTCGATGTCGAAGCGACGCTTAAAACCATCCAAAAACAGAAACCGACCATGTTTCCAGGAGCGCCAACGATGTATATCGGCCTCTTGAACCATCCGGATATCGCTAAATATGACCTTTCTTCCATCAATGCCTGTATAAGCGGTTCTGCATCATTGCCCATAGAGGTTCAAGAGCAGTTTGAGAAAATTACCGGCGGGAAGCTTGTAGAAGGCTATGGACTTTCTGAAACCTCACCGGTGACCCATGCTAATTTCATTTGGGATCAGCCGCGTGTAAAAGGAAGCATTGGGCTGCCGTGGCCAGATACTGACTCAGCGATTCTGTCCCTGGAAACCTTTGAAGAGCTTCCTCCGAATGAAATAGGCGAAATTGCCATTAAAGGACCACAGGTAATGCAAGGATATTGGAACCGTCCGGATGAAACGGAAAACACCTTTAAAAATGGGTGGCTGCTTACAGGAGATCTGGGTTATATGGATGAGCAGGGGTTCTTTTTTGTGGTCGAGAGGAAAAAGGATACAATCATTGCGGGCGGTTTCAATATATATCCACGAGAGGTGGAGGAAGTGCTATACGAGCATGAGGCCATACAGGAAGTGGTTGTGGCAGGTATCCCTGACCCCTATCGCGGTGAGACCGTTAAGGCCTATGTCGTACTGAAAAAAAATGCCAGGGCCACTGAAGAGGAATTGAATGAATTTGCCAGAAAGAACCTGGCTTCCTATAAGGTGCCGCGCAGCTATGAATTCAGGGATGAACTTCCTAAAACGACGATAGGAAAGATCCTGAGAAGAGTCCTTATCGAGGAAGAAAAGAAAAAAATATCCGAGGAAAGAAAAGAAGCTTAAACAAGCACCCCTTTTAACGGAGCAGCGGAAGAAAGCTCCGTGTTTTACAGAACGGCTGGACAACCTATGGATGGGGGCTGTACAATGAACTGAAGTGAATGTCAGGACCCCTAGAAGTTTTTGCTTGACAGTAAAGGGTCGTCATTTTATGATAGAAATATGAATGATGATTCATTCATTTTCTGAAAGGGGACATCCAGTGAAAAGCAACAGACCAAAGTATAATCAAATTATTGAAGCGGCCGTTATCGTCATTGCCCAAAACGGTTACTATCAAGCCCAAGTATCCAAAATCGCCAAGCAGGCAGGCGTAGCGGATGGCACCATATATCTATATTTTAAAAATAAAGAAGATATCTTAATATCATTATTCCATGAAAAGATGGGCTCTTTTGTGGAACAGATCGAAGAAGAAATAAAAGGGAAGACCACTGCTTCGGATAAACTGCATGTGCTCATCCAAAAACATTTTAAAAACCTTTCAGAAGACGTGAATTTAGCAATTGTCACTCAGTTGGAATTAAGACAGTCGAATAAAGAATTGCGCCTTAGAATTAATGATGTGTTAAGAGGCTATTTAAATTTAATCGATCAGATCATTATTGAAGGAAAAGAGAACGGCGAATTCCTGCCTGATTTAAATAATTTACTTGCCAGGCAGATGATCTTTGGAACGATTGACGAAACAGTGACGACTTGGGTCATGAATGAGCAAAAGTACTCTCTTCCTGACCTTGCACCAGACGTTCACCGCCTCCTAATTGGCGGCTGTGGCCTGAAAAGTTAACGATTTAAATAGAGGATGGCTAGCCATCCTCGAAAGAATCGATTAATCCTGCTTCCCCTTTATCGGGAAGTGATACATATTGAATTTTCAAAAAAGTTCGACTAGCATGCCTGGAGGGATTGATATGGAATATCTTAAGCTTTCTGTCGAAAATCATGTGGCTTTTATAACGATTGATCATGCACCTGCAAATGCGCTTTCTTCGGCTATCATCGGGGAGCTTTCACAGGCCTTCGATCAAATTGGGAAAGACGAAGCCGTACGGGTTGTCCTTATTCATGGTGAAGGAAGATTCTTCTCTGCAGGAGCAGACATTAAAGAGTTTACGGAAGTGGAGAACGGGAAAGCTTTCGAGAAGCTGACCAAGAATGGTCAATCTGCATTTGAGAAAATCGAATCTTTTCCAAAACCGGTCATTGCAGCCATCCATGGAGCAGCGCTTGGCGGAGGATTGGAGCTGGCCATGGCCTGTCACATCCGATTGGTCACCGAAAGGGCTAAACTTGGTTTGCCTGAGCTGCAGTTGGGCTTAATCCCTGGATTTGCCGGGACCCAACGTCTTCCTCGTTATGTAGGCATGGCAAAGGCAGCTGAAATGCTGTTTACAAGTGAACCGATTTCAGGTACCCAAGCTGTACAATGCGGATTGGCGAATCATGCCTTCACGGATGAAGAACTGATTCCAAAAGCTAAGGAACTAGCCAATAAAATTGCCAAGAAAAGCCCAATGGCTTTAAAGTCGGCCATTGAGTTATTAAATTATTCTAAGCATGATTCCTATCATAAAGGTGTGGAAAGGGAAGCCGCCCTCTTTAGCCAAGCTTTTGATACCGCTGATGCACAAGAAGGAATCAGCGCTTTCATTGAAAAAAGGGAAGCTGTATTCAAAGGGAAATGATGATTTGGTATAAATAACTATTTTTATATATCATGCAGGATTTTGATGAAATCTGTAGAAGAATACTATATATCAATAAAATTCATAATCTTCAAAACTCAAATTATTCGGGAGGTATTATCGTGAACATTTATGTACTGCTGAAAAGAACATTTGATACAGAAGAAAAAATTACACTATCCAACGGGAAAATTAATGAGGATGGAGCAGAATTCATCATTAATCCTTACGATGAGTATGCTGTTGAAGAAGCAATCCAGGTACGTGATGCACAAGGCGGCGAAGTAACGGTTATTTCTGTCGGAACAGAAGAGTCTGAAAAGCAATTACGTACAGCGCTGGCAATGGGTGCTGACAAAGCCGTATTGATAAATATAGAAGACGACATAGAAAATGGCGACCAATTCACGACTGCCAAAATTATAGGTGAATACTTAAAAGGTAAAAATGCCGATTTAATCATTGCAGGAAACGTTGCAATCGATGGCGGTTCTGGTCAAGTGGGACCACGCGTTGCCGAAATTTTAGAAATTCCTTATATTACAACCATTACTAAACTTGACATCGCAAATGGAAATGTAAGCGTTATCCGTGATGTTGAAGGGGACTCTGAAACGATCGAAGCATCCCTTCCATTGTTGGTGACAGCTCAACAAGGGCTAAATGAGCCGCGTTATCCATCATTGCCAGGAATCATGAAAGCGAAGAAAAAACCGCTTGAACAATTGGAATTGGATGACCTGGATTTGGAAGAAGAAGATGTTGAGGCAAAAACAAAAACGATTGAAATTTACCTTCCTGCTAAAAAAGAAGCTGGAAAAGTATTGGACGGAGAAATCAGTGATCAAGTTAGTGAACTTGTTCAATTATTACGAAGTGAAGCAAAAGTGATTTAATCTTAAACGCTACTTTTCTAAACAACACACCCGACAAAAATGAAAAATAGAGCACAGGAGGTTTTTATAAATGGCTAGAAAGTTTCTTGTATTGGGCGAAGTTCGTGACGGTTCACTAAGAAATGTATCATTTGAAGCTATCGGTGCGGCTAAACTTGCTGCAGATGGCGGGGAAATCGTAGGTGTTTTAGTTGGTGACAGTGTTCAAAATTTCGGAAATGAATTGATCCAGTATGGTGCAGACCGGGTTGTGGCAGTAGAGAATGATCAATTGAAACAATATACTTCAGATGGATATGCGCAAAGCTTGCTTGCCGTCATCGAGCAGGAAAAGCCAGAAGGGATTTTCTTTGGACATACGGCCCTAGGAAAAGACCTTGCACCTAAATTGGCTGGAAAGCTTGAATCAGGTTTGATCTCGGACGTTACATCCATTGAAGAAGAAGGTGGAAATATCGTTTTCACCCGCCCGATATATTCTGGTAAAGCATTTGAAAAGAAAATTGTTACGGATGGCGTGATATTCGCGACAATCCGTCCGAACAATATCGAACCATTAGCGAAAGATGAGTCCCGCTCTGGTGATGTTTCTACATTAAGTGTGGACATTAAGGATTTACGCACAATCATTAAAGATGTTGTTAGAAAAGCTAGCGAAGGGGTCGACCTTTCAGAAGCGAAAGTAATCATCGCAGGTGGACGGGGCGTGAAAAGTGAAGATGGTTTTGAACCATTAAAGGAACTTGCACAAGTTCTTGGCGGAGCGGTAGGAGCTTCCCGCGGAGCATGTGATGCGGACTATTGCGATTACTCTTTGCAAATCGGGCAAACGGGTAAAGTCGTAACACCTGACCTTTATATCGCCTGCGGAATTTCCGGTGCGATCCAGCATTTAGCGGGGATGTCCAACTCCAAGGTTATCGTTGCCATCAATAAAGACCCGGAAGCTAACATATTCAATGTGGCTGATTATGGAATTGTCGGAGACCTTTTCGAAGTCGTTCCATTACTTACGGAAGAATTCAAAAAACTAAAAGTTAACGCTTAATAGAGATAATACAGATAAGGGGGCAAGACATTTGGCATAAGCCGATACATGTCTTGCCCCTTTATTTGGGCTAAGAGGCAAGGACTTCGGCCTGCATATTTATTCTTATTTTGGACATCCTACCACTGAAGCAAAATATTAGCATCGATTCGAGCAACAATGGTATACTGTCTTTAGTTATTTGAGTAAATTTGAGGAGGAAATATATATGGCTATTGTAAATGCAACTGACCAAACTTTCACAACAGATACTAGCGAAGGTGTTGTTCTTGTAGATTTTTGGGCTCCGTGGTGCGGACCTTGTAAAATGATCGCTCCTGTTCTTCAAGAGCTTGATACTGAAATTGGCGATACAGCAAAAATCGTAAAAGTGGATGTAGATGAAAACCAAGAAACAGCAGGAAAATTCGGTGTGATGAGCATCCCGACATTAATCGTCCTTAAAGACGGTGAAGTGGTTGATAAGGTTGTTGGTTTCCAACCTAAAGAAGCACTTGCTGAACTTATTGCAAAACACGCGTAATAGTAAGTTAGCTAAAAAAAGCTTCAAGTCTGCGGACTTGAAGCTTTTTTCGCTATCTTGATATATAATGATTGTAAAAATGGGAGAACAGGAGGCTGAAAGCATGAATCAACAAATAAAGAATAAACTTGCCCTTCTTCCCGATCAACCTGGTTGTTATTTAATGAAAGATCGTCAGGGAACGATCATATATGTAGGCAAAGCGAAGGTGTTGAAAAATCGTGTCCGTTCTTATTTTACGGGATCTCATGATGGAAAAACATTTCGGCTCGTGAATGAGATTGAGGATTTCGAATACATCGTCACCTCTTCCAATATCGAGGCTCTAATTTTAGAGTTGAACTTAATCAAAAAACATGACCCAAAATATAATGTCATGCTAAAGGATGATAAGACGTATCCTTTCATCAAGCTGACTGCGGAACGCCACCCACGTCTAATCATTACGCGAAAAGTAAAAAAAGACAAAGGGAAATATTTCGGTCCTTATCCGAATGCATTTGCTGCTAACGAAACGAAGAAATTGCTCGACCGCATCTATCCCCTAAGAAAATGCAATACTTTACCGGATCGCGTTTGTCTCTACTATCATCTTGGCCAGTGCCTGGCCCCGTGTGTATATGAAGTAGAGGAACAGGAATATAAAAAAATGGTGGATGATATAAACCGGTTCTTGAACGGCGGGCATACTGAAATAAAAAAAGAACTGACTGAAAAAATGCTATTGGCATCAGAAGAGCTCGATTTCGAGAGGGCCAAGGAGTTCCGTGACAAGATTGCTCACATTGATATTACGATGGAGAAGCAAAAAATGATGACGACCGATTTCATCGACAGGGATGTATTTGGCTTTGCCTATGATAAAGGCTGGATGTGCGTTCAGGTATTTTTTGTCCGGCAGGGTAAATTAATAGAAAGGGATGTTTCACTTTTTCCGGTCTACGATGAACCCGAACAGGAACTTCTCACATTCCTAGGTCAGTTTTACGAGATTACGAACCATTTTAAACCAAAGGAAATCTTGCTGCCTGAATCAGTGGATGCCGAAATGGCCGAAGGGCTGCTTGGGGTCAAAACGATTCATCCCAAAAGGGGAGCGAAAAAAGACATGCTTAATTTGGCGAATAAAAATGCCTCCATCGCCCTTCAGGAAAAATTCTCTTTGATTGAAAGGGATGAAGAAAGAACGATCAATGCGGTGGAAAACCTCGGGAACCAATTGGGTATCTACACCCCGCATCGAATTGAAGCTTTCGATAACTCCAATATCCAGGGAAGTGACCCTGTTTCCGCTTTAGTCGTGTTCATTGATGGGAAGCCGGAAAAAAGAGAGTACCGAAAATATAAGATCAAGACGGTCCAGGGACCTGATGATTATGAGTCGATGCGTGAAGTGGTCAGAAGAAGGTATTCACGAGTATTGAAAGAAGGGCTGCCGCTTCCGGACTTGATCATCATTGATGGCGGAAAGGGACATGTCGAAGCTGTTCGGGATATTTTGGAAAATGAATTGGGCCTTGATATTCCGCTTTCAGGCCTCATTAAGGATGAAAAGCATAGGACATCGCAATTGATGATCGGAAATCCTCTTGAAATCGTACCTCTTGATTCACGGAGCCAGGAATTTTACCTATTGCAAAGAATTCAGGATGAAGTGCATCGGTTCGCGATTACTTTTCATCGCCAGCTACGCGGGAAAAATGCGGTTCACTCCCAGCTTGATGATATTCCAGGAGTCGGGGAAAAACGAAGGAAGCAATTATTAAGGCATTTTGGATCATTGAAGAAAATCAAAGAGGCAACAGTCGAGGAAATCATGGAAGCTGGTATGCCAAAAGGGGTAGCCGAAGGAATCGTTAGAAAATTACAAGAATAATCTTGCTACCGATAAATCACTATGCTATGATTAAAAGGAATTTTTAACTAGACAACTTAAAAGTGCTGATAGAGGTGCGGAATTCAAGAGTAAAAACCTGGAGAAGTATGAGCTTCCATGAAAGGTTTTGAAAGGGGATGACGCCGAAGGAAGACAAGACTCATACCTTGTTTTCCTGGTCCGACATTTAATAAATGGCGGATTGTCAGGGTTTATACCCTGGAGAGCTATCTCACTGTGTTTACAGTATTAGATATGTGATCACAGCAATGAGATATTTCTCATTGCTTTTTTTATTGCCTAAAAAGTAGAGAGGGTGCATGAGGATGGCATTAATCGTTCAAAAATTCGGCGGAACATCCGTCGGTAGCGTAGAAAAAATCAAAAATGTTGCCAATCGGGTAATCGAGGAAGCGGAGAATGGAAATGAGGTAGTCGTCGTTGTTTCAGCAATGGGAAAAACGACGGACCAATTGGTTTCCATGGCCCGTGATATTTCCGGAACCCCGAGCAAAAGGGAAATGGATATGCTATTGACTACTGGGGAACAGGTAACGATTTCCCTGTTAACGATGGCATTGATTGAAGAAGGACATGAAGCCATTTCGTATACTGGCTGGCAGGCTGGCATGCAAACGGAATCCGTTCATGGGAATGCCCGGATTTTAAACATCGATGCTTCAAGGATCCAAGCTCAGCTTCAAGAGAAGAAAATAGTGGTCGTGGCCGGTTTCCAGGGTAACGATGTAAATGGGGAAATCACTACCTTGGGGCGAGGCGGTTCCGATACGACGGCGGTTGCCATCGCTGCAGCGCTGAATGCGGATAGATGCGATATTTATACGGATGTAACGGGTGTTTTCACAACGGATCCACGCTACATAAAAGGCGCGCGAAAACTCCAATCCATTTCTTACGATGAAATGCTGGAACTTGCCACCCTTGGGGCGGGCGTCCTTCATCCAAGGGCTGTCGAATATGCAAAAAATTATCAAATTCCGCTTGAAGTCCGTTCAAGCATGGAGAGAGAATCAGGAACGATCATTGAGGAGGAAGCAACTATGGAAGAAAACTTAATTGTACGCGGCATTGCTTTTGAAGACAGTATTACGAGGGTCACAATTTATGGTTTGCCCCAATCACTTGGTGCATTATCCACAATCTTCACGACACTTGCGAAAAACCGGATTAATGTGGACATCATCATTCAAAGCATGACCGCCGAGGATACGACCAATCTATCTTTTTCCACAAAAAGTGAAGATACGGAAGCGGCCTTGATCGTGCTGGAAAATAATAAAGAACGATTGGGATTCGACCGGGTCGAAACGGAGAGCGGGTTGGCCAAAGTGTCCATCGTCGGATCTGGTATGGTATCCAATCCCGGTGTGGCTGCCGAGATGTTTGAAGTGATGGCCAATACAGGCATCCAGGTGAAAATGGTCAGCACATCGGAAATTAAAGTTTCGACTGTCGTCAATGAAAAGGAAATGGTGAAGGCGGTTGAATCTCTTCATGAAGCATTTAAACTTGGTCAGCATGCAAATGTGCTAGCTTAAGTCTCAGGAGTCCAATAAAAAACAGACTTCCGGTAAAAAGGGTAAGTCTGTTTTAAGGGCTCATTAGATTGGATCTCTGGGATCCCATTGGATGGTGAATATCACTTTTTTTGCGCGGCGTTTGATTTCTTCCGTTGATTCGCTGAGGAATTTTTTTTGCAGTGAAAACTGCTCGGCAAGGAAACCGGCTTCAAGCTGGAAGTGACAATCAGGGTGTAAATCCAGGCGGCGGCTGATTATTTCACCCGTCAGGGATAATTCCATCTCGTGTTTCGTATATTTCAAGATTTCCAGATTGCCCCATCCAGCGCTTTGGAAAAATTCAATAACTTCCTGATCGCCATTCAATGGGAATTTTCTTGCTAATTGTTTACCTGCCCAATAGAGGATTTGATTAGAGTCTTTTCCGAGAATATCGTTCAATAGAACTTCTCTGATTAATTCGTACCCGAAAGCTGGAACTTTGAATTCTTCAGTTATAATTTCTTCAGTATGAATCTCTTCTTCTATCGCAGCAGCAATATTTTTTTTCATAATTTATCGCCTCTTTCTGTAAATCTATTATAAACGTATTTCTTTTGCAAATTATACTGTTTTTTATTTATTTAAATAACAATTGGAAAAAAATGAGAAATTATTCCGAGATATTAATAGATTAATTAATAATTTCTCCAAAATATATACTTGACAGATAAAAAATAGACAATTTAATCCAATAAAATCTATTCTGAAAAAGAGATTTCTTGTATCCGTTTTCTTGACGCACATAGAAGTCAGGAGTAAAATGGACATGTCACATAATTGTAAAGGGAGTATAGAGGAGTTTTCTGACTCTATACTATATTTTCACGCGGAGATAAAAGGTAGCCACCAGATTATCTTTGCATGATTTTTCACAAATTAAGGGGGGGCACTTAGTGGCAAAGAATCGTGAGTTTGGGAATCGCAGGCTTCATTCACTTCTAGGAGTAATTCCAATTGGTCTATTCCTAATTTTTCATTTATCGGTAAACTTTATGGCAACAAAAGGAGAAGAGACTTTTAATGGGGCAGTTCATTTGATTGAGTTTACGCCCGTAAAGATTTTGGTTGAATGGATCGTCATCTATCTACCAATCCTTTTCCATGCTGTGTACGGAATTTACATTGCCTTTACAGCAAAAAACAATTTAGGCAGATTTAGTTTCTTCCGTAACTGGATGTTCATGCTGCAACGCTTGACTGGAATCATAACTTTGATCTTCCTTGTTTGGCATATCTGGCAGACAAGAGTTCAAGCAGCTATGGGTGCTGAAGTTAACTTTGACATGATGGCGGAGATTTTCTCTAATCCATTCATGATTGGGTTCTATATTGTCGGTATTATCTCAGCAATTTTCCACTTTGCTAATGGATTATGGTCATTTGCAGTGAGCTGGGGTCTGACAGTTTCACCAAGATCGCAAAGAATCATGACTTACTTTACATTGATCGTTTTCGTTCTTCTTTCTTATATCGGAGTTAGTGCAATTTTCGCTTTCGTATAAGAAGATAGAGTTCATTTATAAGTATTAGGAAAAACATAGCTTGGCTAATGGAAATAAGGGAGTGACAGAATTGGGTAAAGGTAAAATAGTTATCGTTGGTGGAGGTCTAGCTGGATTAATGGCTACGATCAAAGCAGCAGAGCTGGGACAACAGGTTGATTTATTTTCTTTAGTGCCTGTTAAACGCTCTCACTCAGTTTGTGCCCAAGGCGGAATCAACGGGGCAGTAAATACAAAAGGTGAAGGGGATTCTCCATACATCCACTTCGACGATACAGTTTATGGCGGAGATTTCTTGGCTAACCAACCGCCGGTTAAAGCGATGTGCGAAGCAGCACCATCGATCATCCACATGTTTGACCGTATGGGTGTAATGTTCAACCGTACTCCGGAAGGTCTTCTTGATTTCCGTCGTTTCGGTGGTACTCAACATAGCCGTACAGCATTCGCTGGTGCAACAACTGGTCAGCAATTACTTTACGCATTGGACGAGCAGGTTCGCCGTTATGAAGTTGAAGGCCTTGTAACGAAATATGAAGGCTGGGAATTCCTTGGAGCTGTTATCGATGATGAGCAAACAGCACGCGGTATCGTAGCTCAAAACCTGACTTCAATGGAAATCAAATCATTCCCTGGCGACGCAGTCATCATGGCAAGCGGCGGCCCTGGAATCATTTTCGGTAAATCAACTAACTCAATGATCAATACAGGATCAGCAGCTTCCATCGTTTATCAACAAGGTGTAAATTATGCAAATGGTGAGTTCATTCAAATTCACCCGACAGCAATCCCTGGAGATGACAAACTTCGTCTGATGAGTGAATCCGCTCGTGGTGAAGGTGGACGTATCTGGACATATAAAGACGGAAAACCTTGGTATTTCCTTGAAGAAAAATACCCTGCTTATGGTAATCTTGTACCTCGTGATATCGCGACTCGTGAAATCTTCGACGTATGTATGAACATGAAGCTTGGCATAAATGGAGAAAACATGGTTTACCTGGATCTATCACATAAAGATCCTAAATTACTTGATATAAAACTTGGCGGAATCATTGAAATCTACGAGAAATTCATGGGTGAAGATCCTCGTAAAGTTCCAATGAAAATTTTCCCTGCCGTTCACTATTCTATGGGCGGACTTTGGGTGGATTATGACCAAATGACTAACATCAAAGGTTTATTCGCTGCAGGTGAGTGTGATTACTCACAACATGGCGGTAACCGTCTTGGTGCGAACTCACTTCTTTCTGCAATCTATGGTGGTTCAGTCGCTGGACCGAATGCCGTTAAATATATTGAAGGCCTTGATAAAACTTCAGAATCCATTCCTTCTTCATTGTATGAAGGGTACGAAAAACAAGAACAGGAGAAATGGAATGAAGTTATGTCTCTTGATGGTAACGAAAATGCGTACATCCTTCACAAAGAACTTGGTGAGTGGATGACACAGCATGTTACTGTAGTTCGTTACAATGACAAGCTGAAAGAAACGGATAACAAGATTCTTGAGCTGATGGAACGTTACAAGAAAATTAACATCAATGACACGGCAAAATGGAGTAACCAAGGAGCAGCATTCACTAGACAGCTGCAAAACATGATGCAATTGGCTCGTGTAATCACAATTGGTGCGTTAAACCGTGACGAAAGCCGCGGAGCGCATTACAAACCTGATTTCCCGGAACGTAATGATGAGGAATTCATGAAAACTACTATGGCAACATTCAAAGGCTTGGATCAAGCACCTGAATTCCATTATGAAGATATTGATGTATCACTGATCGCACCGCGTAAACGTGACTACACTACGAAACACTAAAGAGGGGGAGCAAAAAAATGGTTGAAACTAAATCTGAGACTAAAACAGTCCGTTTTATAATCACTCGTCAAGATACACCGGATTCAGCTCCTTATGATGAGGAATTCGAATTAGCGTACCGCCCGAATATGAACGTAATTTCCGCTCTAATGGAAATTCGTCGTAATCCAGTAACTGTACAAGGCAAGCACACTACAGCAATCGCATGGGACATGAACTGTCTTGAAGAGGTATGTGGTGCTTGTTCAATGGTTATCAATGGTAAACCAAGACAATCATGTACAGCTCTTATCGATCAATTGGAGCAGCCGGTTCGTCTAGCTCCAATGCGTACATTCCCTGTTGTTCGTGACCTGCAAGTCGATCGCAGCCGTATGTTCGACTCATTGAAAAAGGTAAAAGCATGGATTCCAATCGATGGAACGTACAATCTTGGACCAGGACCTCGTATGCCAGAAAAGAAACGCCAATGGGCTTACGAGTTATCTAAATGTATGACTTGCGGTGTTTGTTTGGAAGCTTGTCCGAACGTAAACAGCAATTCAGACTTCATTGGGCCACAACCATTATCGCAAGTTCGTTTATTCAATGCACATCCAACAGGTGCAATGAACAAAGCTGAACGTTTAAATACGATCATGGGTGACGGAGGACTTGCAAACTGCGGTAACTCGCAAAACTGTGTGCAGTCTTGCCCTAAAGGAATTCCTTTAACGACTTCGATTGCCGCGTTGAACCGTGATACTACGATCCAACAATTCCGTAACTTCTTCGGAAGCGATGAAGTTTAATAATGAACATGAAAGAACCTGTATCATATGATATGGGTTCTTTTTTTCATTGTTTTACATACGTAGACTTGGTTGGAATCGACATTGTAATAACGATTTAGGATCGAAGTGTAAATGCGGCACCAAGCCAACGGTGAAGGATTTGATTAATGAAGTGAAGTTGATAAAATTAACCTGCTTCCGATAGAAAATCCTTTTCATTATCGCTGTTTTCTTATAAAATGAGTGAATAGTCATTCAATTCAGAAAGGGTGTGCACAAGTTGGGCAGAATATCATATATCGATAATATAACGGAGTGGATCAATGATTTTTCTTTTAAACATGAGATTAAGGTCCGCTTTTCGGAAACTGATATGTTTGGGCACTTGAATAACACGATTCCTTTTACTTATTTTGAGGAGGCTCGGATTGAGTATTTCAACAGTATGGGGTTCATGAAGGATTGGACCTCGGCTGAATGCGGTGAGATGCCGGTTGTTGCAAATTTACAGTGTGATTACCTGAAGCAGGTGTTTTTCAATGATCAGTTGACAATTCATGTGAAAGCTGACCATATCGGAAATTCTTCAGTAGACATACATTATATGGGAACCAAACAAGATGGTTCAATTTGTTTAACGGGCAGGGGGACGATTGTACAAGTCTCCAAGGCCACTGGAAAGCCCGTACCTTGGACGGAAGAGATGAAGCGATCGATGTGGCATACAGAGCTGAACATTCCTAAAAATATTTCCATTTAGACAAGTAAAAGAGTCACTCCATAGCCTCAGCCGACATACTATATCTTGACTAAATAGACACCCACTCCGGGTTTTATGCTGGTGAAGGCAAGGAGGGTAACATTACTTGAAGGAGAACGAATTCACTCATAAGCCACTACTCACCAAAAGAGAAAAAGAAGTATTTGAGTTACTAGTACAAGACAAAACAACAAAAGAAATCGCAGGTGAATTGTTTATTAGCGAAAAAACAGTTCGAAACCATATTTCGAATGCGATGCAGAAGCTTGGAGTTAAAGGACGTTCGCAGGCAGTCATAGAACTCCTTCGTATGGGAGAACTTAAGCTTTAATGTGTTAACTCTTAATACGTAAGCCTTATAAATAATTTCTCTCCCGTTTATTGGCAGCATATGAGGAAGGGCAAAGCAACTTGGTTGTTTTGACTTCTTTGGATGCTGCTTATTTTTATGTATGGGGTTTCATTATGCTTCCAGGCAATCAATCTTGAAAATCATTTCACTTTCATCCAAAATGGTAGTATGATAAGTTTCATGAAGTGGGGAGCTGTGTGTATGGATGAAGAGAAGCAGGCGGCATATGTAGCCGATATCGAGAGGGAATTGCGCTATGTATCGACATGGCTTAAACAAAGGGGAAGAGAAATTCTCCATGATTATAAAATTACCATTCCTCAATTCGTGGCTTTGCAATGGCTTTTTGAATCAGGCGACATGACGATTGGCGAATTGTCCACGAAGATGTTTCTCGCCTTCAGCACAACGACGGACCTGATTGACCGCATGGAGAAACATCAGCTTGTTCAGCGTGTCAGGGATGAAAAGGACCGGCGTGTGGTTCGAATTCACCTTCTTGAAGAAGGTGAACGGATTATCGAAGAAGTAATTAATAAACGGCAGCAGTACTTGAGTGGCGTGTTAGTCAATTTTAACGAATCTGACATCAGGTCCCTCAAAGGGATTCTAGCAAAACTACATCTAGAAATGAAAGAAAAATGAGGCGAGTTTTTTGAAACAACCGATAGGCATCATTGATTCAGGGGTAGGCGGCTTGACAGTAGCTAAAGAAGTCATGCGTCAGCTTCCAAATGAAAATATAATTTACTTAGGTGATACAGCAAGATGCCCTTATGGGCCGAGGACTAAAAAAGATGTCCAAACCTTCACATGGCAGATGACGAGGTTCTTGATGAAGAAGGATATAAAAATGCTGATCATCGCTTGCAATACAGCGACTGCAGCTGTACTGGATGAGATCAGGGCAATACTGCCGATTCCTGTGTTGGGTGTCATTCATCCAGGGGCAAGGGCGGCATTGAAAGTTTCTGATTCCTTGCATATTGGCGTTATTGGTACGGAAGGCACGGTAAAAAGCAAAGCTTATGACGACGCTCTTGCCTCCATCAATTCCGATGTGAAAGTAGATAGTTTAGCATGCCCGAAATTTGTCCCAATCGTGGAAAGCGGGGAGTTTCAAGGGGGTATCGTCAATAGGGTCGTGGCACAAACCTTGAACCCGTTGAAGAAAACGAAGATCGACACATTGATCCTTGGCTGTACCCATTATCCACTGCTGGGGCCTGTAATCTCTTCCTATATGGGGGATGAAGTACAAGTCATTTCCTCTGGGGAAGAGACGGCCCGTGAAGCAAGTGTCATTTTGGATTACTATAAATTAATCAATAAAAGCAAGCTCCGTCCAGTTCATCGCTTTTACACAACCGGTTCAAGAGATATGTTTGGTTCCATCGCTTCGAGCTGGCTTGGTATTCATGTCAATGACATCGAAACAATTAAAATTGATCACTTATAAGGCTTCCATTTGGAAGTCTTTTTTTTCACGAGGGGAAAAATGAAAATATATTGTTATGTATATAGCTGCAAGCCAGGAAGGATATATCGCTAGAGAAGATGGAAGCATAGATTGGCTTTAAGGGACAGAAGGGAAAGGGATTCGATTGTTCCAATCAGGATTTCCTGAAATCCCAATGAAGCTGACAAAGATACAGCAGTACGGTCAAGATGCCGGCTCATTATCAGAGAGAAAAATAATTGGTCTATTTTCCCCTAGGGCTCGTATAAATAGGAGTACAAACTGTCCTAGGAGTGATTTTATGTCCAATAAATCAAAAGTAACAATGGTTGTGACCATTCTGGCATCTTCTTTTTGGCTTTCGGGCTGCGGATTATTTGGCGGTGAAGAGAAAAAGGAAATTGATCCTCCAAAGGATGTTTCTTTAGTCGAGGATGAATCTTCTTTGAAAGAAACAGAAATGAATGGTGAGGAAAAGCCAGCGGCTGATGGAGAAGAAGGTGCTGTTGAATCGAAAACGGTGAAGACGGAGTTATATTTAATTGATAAAAGCGGGTATGTGGTTCCACAGACATTGGAACTTCCTAAATCGGAAGCTGTCGCTAAACAGGCCCTTGATTACCTTGTCAGTAACGGACCAGTCACGGATAAACTTCCAAATGGGTTCAGGGCCGTCATTCCTGCCGATACCCAAATAAGCGTGAACATTAAAGACGGAGTGGCTGTAGCGGACTTTTCACCGGAGTTCAAAAACTATCAGAAAGAGGATGAACTTAAAATCCTTCAAGCCATTACATGGACCCTGACACAATTCGACTCGGTCGATAAAATCCAAATGAGAATCAATGGGGAAGATATTTCCGAAATGCCGGTCAATGGCACACCGATAGATGAAAATATCTCAAGGTCGTCAGGAATCAATATCGATACGAGTGACGTAGTCGACATTTCCAATACAAAAGCATTGACCGTTTATTATGTAGGCGGTGACGAGGAGTACACATATTATGTTCCGGTGACGCGCAGGATCAGTGAAACGGTGTCTGATAATGTAACAGCAGTCATTAAGGAATTAACGAAGAGTCCTTCGGGTTCTAGCCTGCAAACAGGGTTCATGAGTGATGTAGCTTTACTTGACGAGCCTAAAGTGGCAGAAGGTAAGGTCAGCCTCAATTTTAACGAAAATATCCTTGGAAGCTTTAAAGAGAAAAAGGTATCACAAGAAGTCCTTGATGCCTTGGTCCTTTCTTTAACGGAACAGAAAGGAATTGAAAGCGTTGAAGTACAAGTGCAGGGCAGCGCAGATGTTCTTAATGAAGAAGGAAAGAAATTATCCGAACCAGTGGTACGTCCAGAGAAAGTCAACACAGGAAGTTTTTAAGGGACGATATTATATTAGAAATAGCAGAATGAGGCAGCTAGAAGCTGTCTCTTATTTTTTTGCCTCCAGAATTGAATTACCACCCTTTTAGAGCCCCTGTCGTATAAATCTTAATTATTGCATTAGATGAAAACTAATACCCCTGCCTGGCAATTTCTCGTATCGTGAGAAAGTTTTTACATAAATAAATTTTTAAAAGGGGAAATTACTTTTAATAATGCAATCAATGGGGGGATATTATGGATCAAAAGGTAATTCAGGCTGTACACATCTATGTTTTAATCATTATGAATACAGGATTCATGGTACATGTCCTGCTCCTTCCCAATATCTTGACCGCATCTCAACGCGATGCATGGATAAGTGTCATAATAAGTGTTGTTCCCTGTATCGTTTGGACCCTATTTATTTTTTATATTTATAAAAAACTAGATAAAGAAGATATAATCGCTTTTCTAAAAAAATGGTCTACACCTTTTGTTACATATATTTTCACTATAGCATTTGGGTTGTACTTTATATTTAACGCCTTCATTACCGTCAAATTTACAGTGATTTGGGCAAAAGCTAATTATACTCATGACATCCCAAACATCGTAGTCGTTAGCCTATTCACTTTTATTTGTATTTTTGCAACTTATAAAGGAATACGCACCATAAGTACTTTGGCTCTCCTGTTCCTTCCGTTCGTCACTTTTTTTGGGATATTTGTGGGGCTGGGGAATACGAGTAATAAGAATTATGAATTGTTGTTCCCGATATTTGAAAGCGGGTATCGCAATACTCTAAATGGTATTTTGTATACGAGTGCAGGATATTTAGAAATTATCGTTTTTTTATTTTTGACTCCTTACCTGAAAGATAAGCTAAAAGCCAAGTGGCTTTTATTAGTTGGTGTAATTTTAATCATGCTTTCGTTAGGGCCCCTCATGGGAGCGATTGCAGAATTTGGTTCTGTGGAAGCAGTGAAAATGAGGAATCCAGCTTATGAACAGTGGAAGTTGTTAAGGTTTGGCTATTATATTACTCGACTCGATTTCCTTTCCATTTTCCAATGGCTTTCAGGTGCCATGATTCGAATAAGTTTATGTTTATTTATAGGATATAAATTAATCTCAAATTCAAAACATCAGAAGTGGATACTGCTTTTCCTATATTCAATGATTGTTTTTGGGACGCTAATCCATTGGGATGCCACTTCATTTTTTTATTTTATATACAAATATTTCTTTCCAATCAGTAGTCTGTTTCTCTTAAGTGCTGCAATTATACTGTTATTCCTTACTATAAAAAAGGGAAAAGGAAAAGGTGAAACATTATGAGGAAGGGAAAATTGAATGGAACTCCTTCTTGCATTGACCAAATCCAAAAATGGTTCGAACATTCCTCTGATGTTGTTTTAAGAAAAAAAACATTTGATCCTGAAGGTCGTTATTTGTTGGGGTTTTTATATGCGCCAAACTTAGTCGATATGCAATTTATCAATGAAGTGATACTGCCTACAATATCAAAAGCGGTTCAAGAAAATGGCGAATTAACAATTGATCAATTAAGCAATATTATGGAGATCAGTACGCTAAAAAAAGACTCCGATTTAAAAGAGGGAGTAGAAAGCATTCTTTTTTCAGGAGACCTAATCATTATTAATGAATCTTCTAATGAAATTTACTATACCCCATTAGCTAATTCCCCTAAGCGCAGTCCGGAAGAATCCAATATAGAATCTTCCATTCGCGGACCTAGAGATGGATTTGTTGAGAATATATCGGATAACATGTCTTTAATTCGCCAAAGGTTAAAAACGTCAACACTTAAATGCATTGAATATACAATCGGGAAAAGAAGTAAAACTAAAATATTGCTACTTTATATAGATGACATTATTAATCCCTCGATTCTTTTGGATATTAAAAAACGATTGGATTCATTAAAGGTTGATATCATAGTCAGCAGTTACCAAGTTGAAGAACTCCTATATGATACTCAACTTTCCATCTTCCCTTTAATGGATTATATCGGTCGACCGGACTTTGTTGTTGAATCCTTGAATCAAGGGCGCTTTGCCATCCTGGTGGACGGGAATCCGACATGCTTGATCGGACCGACCAGCATTAATCAGTTACTGTATTCTGCTGATGACGCACATGCAAGTTTTTTTTATATTAGTTTCATGCGCCTCATTCGTGTAGTCGCCTTATTTGTAACGGTTGCGTTACCTGGTTTTTTTATAGCGTTAGTTTCCTATCAATTCGACCAAATTCCCTTTTCGCTTCTTGCGACGATTTCAATCACGAGACAGGGATTACCGATACCTGCTTCGTTGGAGGCTTTCATGATGATCATATTGTTTGAACTATTTAAAGAAGCTGGTCTTCGCCTGCCAAAAGCTGTAGGTCCGACGGTTTCTGTATTGGGTGGGTTGATCATAGGTGATGCAGCGATTCGGGCAGGGCTGACTTCACCCTCCATGCTTGTAATAATAGCTGTTACAGTTCTCGCAAGCTATACCTTAATCAATCAGAATATTGCTGGGAATATCGTTCTTATAAGGTTATTCATATTTGCCTGTTCAGCGTTTTTAGGCTTGTTTGGATTCTTCATGGGAATATTCCTTATCTTGATTGTTGTGGTTTCCTTGGAAAGTTTCGGCCAGCCTTTTGTGAATCCACTTTCCAAACCAAATAAATCGGATATGTTAAAAGTCTTATTTAGGCTACCGTATGGGATGTTAAGGCAGCGGAATCAAGCTATACAGTCCACTGATAATGAACCTCAAAAGGAGTCAAACGAATGAGAAAGCTAATTGCAGTCATGGTTATTGGCTGTCAACTTTTACTGACGACAGGATGCTGGGGAATGAAGGAAATTCAAGCGCAAACATATGGATCAGCCCTAGGGATCGATTATAAAGAGGGTGAATTCATCTTATACTTTCAAGCGTTGAATTTTGCGGATATTGCAAAACAAGAGGGGGCCGCTGTATTACAAGAAAGATCTACTGTTGTCATTGGGGAAGGTAAAGGGGAAAGTATCGAGGAAGCATTTACCGAATTAGAACAACATGCGGCATTACCGCTTTATATCGGGCATATTAACTCCTTCATTTTAAGTGAGAGTGTAATCAAGAATAAAATGAAGGATTTCATTGAATATGTAGGAAAAGAGCCCTTATTGCGATACAATTCATGGCTGTTCGTTACGAACGAGGATATTAAAAAGGTGTTTGACAGTAATAGTTTCTTTAATCTTCCTAACTTATTCACGATCATTCAAAGGCCAGAGACCGTTATTAACGAGAACTATTTCATTTCCCCGTTAAAATTCAGTGAACTGGTTTCGAAGTTTTATCAACCGGTTGGTTCCATTTTAATTCCCTCTTTGGTCATAAATGAGCATCATTACTCAGAGGGCGGGAAGGAAAAGAAGATACCAACGTTGAATGGCGGCTATGTTTTATCAAAACAACAATATAAAGGGTTCGTAAGTAAACAAGATTTGATAGGTTTAAAATGGGTTGAAAATAAGGCGACAGTGCTGTTCTTTTCGCTGAACAAACAAAAGGTAAGTGTTGAAATCATGGACCCCAATACAAACATCATGGTGTTGGAACAGCAAAAGAAACCCTTATATGATTTAAAGGTTAGAGCAAATGGAATATTGAAACAAAATATAGATGACTTAGATATGGAAAAAATCGAAAAAAAGGTAGAAATAAAAGTTAAGGAAGATATTTTGAAGACATTGGAGACAGGGGGAAAAATAAATACAGACCTTTTTAACATCAGTGAAAAGGCATACAGATACCATGTCAATAAATGGGATAATAAAATTATTAATTCCTTTGATAAGACTTCAATAAATAACATAAAAGTTAATATCCATATTGAACATAGTGAAAATTACAAACGTTAGATTACAAGTTACGGCTTATTGCAGATGAGGGAGTTGTGTTAGACTAAACTTATCTGGATAATTCAGCGGCAGTTGTTGAACGTGAAAGGCAGCGCTGAATTCGTCCGTTTGGCACTGGAGAAGAAGCGGCTTTTACATATAACAAGTTACAGCGGATTCTTTCTTAGCCCCAAAAGAGCTTCATGCCGATAAAATAAAAAAGGGTGAAATGATAAATGAAGACAGTAATCATTGCAACGAAAAATAAAGGGAAAGCCAAGGAGTTCGAAAGCTTATTCTTTGCAAAAGGATATGAAGTCAAAACACTTCTCGATGTACCGGATGCTCCTGATGTTGAAGAAACAGGCACGACTTTTGAAGAAAACGCGATCCTGAAGGCAGAGGCCATTGCCCATCAGCTAGGCCACTTTGTCATTGCTGATGACTCAGGATTGATTGTAGATGCATTAGAGGGCCGTCCCGGCGTATATTCAGCGCGCTATGCTGGAGAGTCCAAGAGTGATGAAGCAAACACGGAAAAAGTCCTCCGGGAGCTGGAAGGCGTGCCAAAAGAGGATAGAACGGCGAGATTTTATTGCGCATTGGCACTAGCGTCACCCAACCAGGAAACGATTACGGTATCGGGAACGATGGAAGGCTTGATAACAGAACAGCCTTCTGGAACGAATGGATTCGGTTATGATCCCATCTTTTTTGTTGAGGAACAGGGTAAAACAAACGCCGAATTGACAAAAGAGGAAAAAAACAAAATCAGCCACCGTGCCAACGCATTGAGGGCTCTAGATGAAAAACTTGATCCATTTCTAAAAAGGGAAGAAGGAATGTGACGATGAAAGTGCTAATAATGAGTGACAGTCATGGCTTAACTCATGAAATCAGCATGATTGCCGACCGTCATAAACAAGAGGTTGCTGCCATGATCCATTGCGGTGATTCAGAGTTGGAAAAAAATGACCCTCATATGTCGGAGTTCTTAGCCGTTCGTGGGAATTGTGACTATGATTCGGCATATCCGAATGATATTGTGGAGAGTATCGCAGGCAAGCGTTTCTTCCTTACGCATGGGCACCTCTATAACATAAATATGACCTTGATGAACCTATCATATAAAAGTGAAGAGACAGGGGCGGATATTATTTGCTTTGGCCATTCCCACGCTGCGGGTTCAGAATTGATTGACGGCAAGCTCTTCATCAACCCGGGAAGCATACGGCAGCCGCGTGGACGAAAAGAGAAAACCTATGCCATTTTGGATATCGGAAATGACCAACTTGAAATCATCTTTTATGACCTTGAAGGAAAAATCGTTGAGGAATTAAGAAATGCTTATCAAATGGAATGACTTCATGTATTATGAACAGGAAGCGTTTTTACCCGCTTCCTGGTTCATAAAAAAGAAAAAACTTTTTATGAAAAGCCGTTGACTTTCTTTTGATATCCTACTATAATAAGAAGTGTCCTAAGGGAACAGTTAAGGTAATACATAAGTTTTACCGCAACTTATATCATAAACGTCTCAGTAGCTCAGCTGGATAGAGCAACGCCCTTCTAAGGCGTCGGTCGGGAGTTCGAATCTCTCCTGGGACACTAACTTAGTGGATTTAAATCCCGCTACGAAAACCTTCTATATCGTTTAGTGAAACGGTCAGTATAACGGTCATGTGAGAAATTACACCGTATATCGATTTATCCTACTAACGATATAAGAGGTTTTTTTCGTATGACCAAAAGAAAAGGATTATTAGATGTTGAAGTAGAAATAAGTTATATATGATAACTTCGAATTGTTCGATAAAGTGTATTCTCCATTTTTTACTGCAAACTTCATTCAAATACCATGATAAATATTGAATTAATGGTAGGGGTGTTCTAAAACTCTTCAAAATTATATATTACTAGTATTGCAATGAGTGTTATATTAAGTTATAATAAGAATCACCATTACGGTCTAAGTTCGAAAAGTGGCCGTTATACTGAACTGAAGAAAAATAGCGATATGTCTCAGTAGCTCAGCTGGATAGAGCAACGCCCTTCTAAGGCGTCGGTCGGGAGTTCGAATCTCTCCTGGGACACTAACTTAAAGCCAAAACCTTTAAAAGGTTTTGGCTTTTTTTCTTTTTTGTTTTATGGATGATATGCAGCAAGAAGTTTTTTATTTCATATTTATCGCAGGTGGATGACCTTTTATGTCGAACTTGTTATAAATAAGGAGATGTTTAAATGAATAAAGATAGATTATTTAAGTTCATTCAAACTTCCACTCGGGGTAATTTCTTTTCAGTAGAGATAACCGAAGATGGAACTGAAGTAGTTCAATTAGCCAGGGAGTTAGAAAAAGAAGGAAGAATCAAATTGAGGGAATGCACACGAAAAGAACAAGGTGTTTATCTGGAAGGAATACTTAAGTTTGTGCCTAGCAATACTTAATGAGCTCTGACGAAGGAACTATATTAGGAATTTCATATGATCCACAGAAAATGGCATCCATGATCGGATGCCTCAGTTTGTAGACAAGAGGGGTTCGGAATTAGAAAAATTCCGAACCCCTCTTGAAATTCCCTTTGAATTTTCGCCTAAAATTAAGAGAATGGGGCTCAGTGAGTCCACTATGTTAGGCGATGCCTAGAACTTTCCATGTCAATTGGCTATCTTCTTTAAATTAAAGGCAGCGAAAGTAAGCATCGCCTGCATAGACAGTTTTTAATTCCCTTTAAAGTTAGTTTGACCAATATCATTGGATCAATACTTGGGCGTCCTACCTCTGAATATATACCTTTCAACAAATCATAAATGAAAGAGAAGTCAATGGCAGTCTCAATTTTACGAATCAAATGGTTCGCCGACACTAGTTGATCTAAAGTAATCATTTCAAGTTGATTTCACTGAATAGAATCATGTTTAGAAAGGCACCCTCATCACCCCAAGTTTTAATAATTCTATTTTAAAACAATAAAAATCTTAGGCAAAAAGGTTCTATCTAAAAGTTAAAATAAAGTTGATTGGAGCGGGTGTGCGAGACTCCTGCGGGAAAAGCGAGTCCGAGGGAGACCCCGCAGGCGCGCCGAGGAGGCTCCCGGACCGCCCGCGGAAAGCGAGTGCCTGGAGAGGAAATCAACGTTTAAATTGTACAGTCTGAGGTATCCGTGATCGGATGCCTTTTTTCTATTTAATGTTTTTTTATGATTTCACGGTTGCTGGAGTTATAAAAAAATCAGGAAAAACATTGACATAAATCAAACAAATTAATATTATGTTTATTATATTATAAACTTTATAGGGAAGTGTTTGTTTTATGAAGGACGCTGAAATGTTTTGGAGCGCGTCTCAGGATGAGCTTAAACAAGGGTATATCGAAGGTGAGAATCAATATGTTTGTTTGCTGTGCGGAAATGCAATTGAAAAGGGGATCGTATACCCGAAAGATGGGATTCTTTATGAAGCGAAGAGGTATATGGGAATTCATATTGAACATGCACACCGCTCAGTTTTCGATTACTTGATTGATCTCGATAAGAAACTTACAGGTCTTACGGACCATCAAAATCGCCTTCTTCGCCTTTTTTACCAAGGGAAGAATGATGCTGAGGTTCAGGAGGAAATGGGGATTGGGAGTCCTTCCACCATTCGGAACCATCGCTTTGTGTTGAAAGAGAAAGAGCGTCAGGCTAAGTTGTTTTTAGCCCTGATGGAACTTTTGAAAGATAAAGATGAACATGCGCCGGCATTTATCCCGCTTCATCAAAAAGCAAGGATGGTCGATGATCGTTATAACGTTACCGAGGATGAAAAGGTGACTGTACTGAAAAAATACTTCCCAAAAGGCAGTCAGGATGCATTAAAGTCTTTCCCGCCAAAGGAAAAACAAAGGCTGATCATTCTCCAAGAAATTATGAACCGTTTTGAAAAAGAGCGGAAATACGAAGAGAAAGAAATCAATCAAATATTGGGTGCAGTTTATCCTGATCATGTTCTATTGAGAAGATATTTAATAGAATATGGATTCTTGGATAGAAAGCCTGATGGGAGCCAATATTGGCTGAAGAAATGATGACTGGAGGCATGAAATATGGATCGTAAAAAAGAATTGAAGCAATTATATAAAGAAACGAAAATTGAAGCAGGTGTATACCAAATCAGAAATACGGTAAATAATAAAGTCTTTATCGGAAGCACCAGGAATTTAAAGACGTTGAAGGGGAAACAATTTGAATTGGAAGTCGGAACAAACACGAATAAAGTGCTGCAAGGTGAGTGGAACGAATATGGGAAAGATGCTTTTTCTTTTGAGGTACTGCAGGTATTGAAACCGAAAGAAACAGGATTCTTTGATGCTAAACGGGAATTGAAAAAACTTGAAGAAGAGTGGTTGGAAAAAATACAGCCATACGAAGAACGGGGATACAATAGAATGAAATCCAACTGACTTGTATGTAGCCTTTAGAGATTCTCCGTGATTCCCGGCTCCTAGTTATTGGTGGTTCCTTTATCCCCTTGGAGAGTGGGGGATTGGTGTCCTTATACACGAATTACTACCCTTGCACAAGGGAACTTCGGGTCTGAGTGGGAAGAAAAATAAAAGAATACATGGAAAAGGATAAAAAGAACGGCTGAATTTGGGCGTATTCAAAACAGGGAGTCATTTATGGCTCCTTTTTTGCGGGAAGAAAATCAGAGGATCTCACTTGTTGTTAGTTTTTAAATGGTTTAAGCTAGTAATGAGGGAACTTATTAAAAAAAGGGGAAACCCATGGGGGACCTTCACTAAATAATTAATTTTAGGAGTTGCGAATGAAAAAAATAGGATGGACCATAACGGGGATAGGAACAATCGTTGCGCTGGGGGCATTGCTTTATCCTTTGAATGTTATTGATAAAACACTATGTATATATTTATTACTCGGCGGTGCAGGGCTAATGTTTGTCGGGTCTATAATCAGGGCTTTTCGGCTACTGAAAAGATGATTGATTTTTAAGGTTGATTAAAATCGTGCGATTAAGGTGATGACATGGAGAAAGACCAATTGAAATATGCCCAGCAGCATTTGGCTAATGAACGTACCTTCTTAGCGTGGATAAGAACGGTTATTGCGATAGTGGGGGTTGGTTTTCTTGCGACAAGCCTGCATTTTACGATTGGTGTGCATCGGGATGCCCGGATTGACTTGATCAGTATCGTGCTTGGGATGTTTGCTTGTGCATTGGGCCTTGTGATTACAGTTCTGGCGACATTCGGTTATCTTCAGAAGAAGCGGCAAATCAATGAAGGGACGTTCCGGCCTTCAAGTGCGCACGTAATTCTAATCGCTGTTTTTATGGTCATATTGTTATCGATGATCATTTTATATTTTGTGTTCATAAAAGTTTAAAACTGTCCTAACCTAATAGGGCAGTTTTTTTCAGTTTCTACTATTATATACTTATTCTTACATTATCATGGTAAGATTTCTTCCATTAATTAAATGCAATCAAAAAACGAAAGCTTGAAAAATACTGTATTTCATTTTGGGTATGAAAGAATAATTAAAAACTTTTAAAAGCAATTTCTTTCAGTATTGTGCACGTCAGCCATGGAAAAACTTAGTTTTTACCGGAAGAGTATATCAGCTGCAAGGAAAAGATCAATCAAGTTTTGTCTTTTGCCTTTCTTGAAAAAAATTTATCAGACATCATCAGTTTGTGAATAAACTTCACATGGTCAACGCAGTTTTAAACTCTTGGAAGTACTTTACTTTATTCAATTTCGATCACGTTTTAAATATTTGTTTAATTTCCATTTTGTGAGATATGATAAAGAGGAACTAAAAGGAGGTCATCAAGATGGTGGATATCAAAAAAGGTGAAAGTTCTTTTTTTGTCGAAGAATCTGGTGAGAAACTAGCGGAAATCACATTCTTTAAATCAGGTGATGATGAAATCACGGTCGATCATACCGTTGTTTCTGACAAGCTTCGCGGACAAAAGGTAGGAAATGCCCTTGTTGAAAAGGTAATAGGGTTCGCAAGGGAGGAAAAACTGAAAATTGTTCCGGTATGTTCGTTCGTTCAAAAACAATTTGAAAAAAATGCAGAATACGAGGATGTATTGGCTAAATGAACCAGAGGGCTGGACCAGGGGATGAGTAATATCACCTGTGTTCAGCCCTTTGGCATTTTTTTTAGATAATCTTCACCCCTTCAATACTCCAAGAAAATAATATTAAACGCCTTACCGACCCAAATGTTGTTCGCATTTTATATAGGGTTGGTGCCAGGACGGCCATCAAATTACAAACCCTATTGAATCGGGCAAAGGAAAATATGGGAAGCGGTATGAATCCGGTCGTGAACGAGACGATACTTGAAATGGTTATAGCATATGAAGCGGTGATATTTGTTCATAAAACACCTGGTTATCGAAGTTTCCCAGAATAAAATAAATTGTATGAACGAGGCAGAACAAATAAATCAAAGCCAATCATGACCTATGCCAGAGGGGGGGCAATCCTTGCATAACCATGGACTTGCTGTAGATTTTGTCATTGTTAGTGATGACCGCAAGCGGGCATTGTGACAGAGGGCGAAAAGTGGAACGTGATTTTCCGCATCTTGGAATGTCAGGCGGTTTATCCGCGAGAGAATTAAAAATGGATTGAGGACGAATCTTTTATTAAGAGTGGCGTCAGCGAACAGTGAAAATGGATGATCCGCTATTTGAGAAAATCATTACTGGTGACTAGCATCATGTGGGCAGTGCGAGGATATTTCAGTGGAGAAGTTTGTGATCACTTTAATAATTTTAAAGCGATATTTGATGTTTTTAAAAATTAAAAATTGAAAAAACTTTTTTTAAAAGAATGTGGTCATGATAGGTATGTAAGCGTATACAACAAATCTTTCAATTTAGAATTATCAAAAAATTTCAAAAAACCTGTTGACTACTACCTTAAATACACGTAAGATAATCACAAATACAAGACATCAAACATAAGCATTTCGAAAAATATGAATAATGCGAAAAGCATTGAAGAGGATAAGTAGTCTTTTAAAAAGGCAGTCACAGAGAGCCGGGTAGCTGAGAGCCGGTATTGTCCCGAAAGATGAACTCACCTTGGAGTTTCAGCTTGAACGTCAGACTAGTAGGGCTGAACGGGTGCGTACCAGTACCCGTTACCAAAACAGAGAATAGTGTAGGCTATTCAAAGTGCGCATGGAGTTTCATGCGAAAAAGGGTGGTACCGTGGAGTGGCTCATCAAGCCTTTTCACCCCTTTAACTTGCCGAGTGCAAGTACATTTGGGGTGAAAAGGCTTTTTTGTATGCATAAAAAGCTGAAAATTCTGAATCTTAGGAAAACATTTAGTGGAAAAGTGAAGGAGGTTTTTACGAAATGACACAAAAGTCAGTTGTTGCTGATCGGAAGAGTGGAAAGACACATTATAGTGGAGCCGAATTTCTGCTGGATGCATTGAAAAAGGAAAATGTTGAAGTCATCTTTGGTTATCCGGGTGGATCTGTATTGCCGATTTATGACAAGCTTTACAGTTCAGAACTTTTTCATATTTTGACAAGGCACGAACAAGGTGCGATTCATGCAGCGGAAGGATACGCTAGGATTACCGGCAAGCCGGGGGTGGTCATAGTAACATCGGGTCCAGGGGCAACGAACATTGTCACAGGTTTGGCCGATGCGATGATTGACTCTTTACCGCTTGTGGTAATTTCGGGTCAGGTTGCTACAAGTGTAATTGGTTCGGATGCTTTCCAGGAAGCTGATGTACTGGGGATTACTACCCCGATTACAAAACATAACTATCAGGTAAGGAAGCCGGAAGACCTTCCGCGCATTATAAAAGAAGCCTTTTATATCGCTTCAAGCGGCCGTCCCGGTCCAGTATTAATCGATATACCTAAGGATATGGCCATTATAGAAGGTGAATCGACGGATAAGGAGCCAGAAATGGATCTCCCTGGCTATCAGCCGACGACCAAGCCTAATTACTTACAGATCAGAAAGCTTGTTGAAGCCGTAAGCGGAGCGAAAAGACCTGTCATTCTTGCAGGGGCAGGAGTCCTGCATGCAAAGGCCTCCCATCTATTAAAGGAATATGTCGAGCAGCAAGGCATTCCCGTCGTCCACACTTTATTGGGTCTTGGGGGCTTTCCGGCGGAACATCCTCTCTTTACCGGAATGGGTGGTATGCATGGTTGCTATGCAGCAAACATGGCGTTATCGAAATGTGATCTATTAATCAATATCGGTGCCAGGTTCGATGATCGATTGACTGGGAATCTAGCGAAATTCGCACAGCATGCAACAGTGGCCCATATCGATATTGATCCAGCGGAAATCGGTAAAAATGTGCCGACAAAAATTCCGGTCGTCGGAAGTGCCAAGGAAGCTCTGGCGGAGTTGATTGCGCAAAATGGCAAGAAACCGGAAATTGATGTATGGACAACGCAGCTGACTGCATGGAATAAAGAGTTCCCATTGCGTTATACACATGAAGATGGCGTACTGAAACCTCAGCGTGTCATCCAGATGCTTCATGAAAAAACGAATGGGGAGGCCATTGTTACGACGGATGTTGGACAGCATCAAATGTGGGCGGCACAATACTATCCGTTTAACAAACCGAATTCATGGGTCACTTCCGGTGGATTGGGGACGATGGGCTTTGGCTTACCTTCGGCTCTCGGAGCGCAACTGGCGAATCCGAAAGCGACGGTGCTTTCCATTTCGGGGGATGGTGGATTCCAGATGTGCCTGCAGGAACTTTCAGTCATTGCCGAAATGAATCTGCCAATCAAGATCATCATCGTCAACAACGGGGCACTCGGGATGGTAAGACAGTGGCAGGAACTCTTTCATGATAACCGCTTCTCACACAGTATTTTTCAATCGCATCCGGATTTCGTGAAATTGGCCGATGCTTATGGAATTCCGGGATACAAAGTGACGACGGAGGAAGAGGCAAGTAACTGCCTGGATGTAGCGTTAAAGACTGATGGTCCAGTGTTGATTGATTTCCGTGTAAAACAAAAAGAAAATGTCTTTCCGATGGTAGCACAAGGAAAAGGGCTTGATGAAATGGAAGGAGTTTAATCAATGAAGGGAATTCTTAGCCTCACCGTGAACAACCGGCCAGGCGTCCTGAATCGGATTACGAACCTGTTCACGAAAAGAAATTATAACATTGAAAGCATGACTGTCGGACCCTCCGAACAGGATGGCATTTCAAGGATGACCTTCGTGGTCGATGTTGATGACGAAGCTGTCATTGAACAGATCACCAAGCAATTGAATAAGCAAATCGATGTTTTGAAAGTATTTGATATTACGAATCAATCGATTGTGGCGAGGGAACTTGCACTCATTAAAATATTGGTGACCACACAAACCCGAGCCGAGATTTATTCAGTCATCGAACCCTTCCGAGCGTCAGTTATAGATGTCAGTAAAGATAGCCTGACAGTTCAAATCACTGGGGAATCGGATAAAATCGAAGCCTTCATTGAACTGATCAAGCCATATGGCATCAAGGAATTGGCAAGGACAGGGACAGCCGCCATCCCGCGTGGAATGCAAATTGCACACGCTAAGAGTGCGACAATCGTATAAAAACAAAACAAAAAACCAAAACAAAAACAATGATGAAAAGGGAGATGTAATTATTATGGCAAAAGTATATTATAACGCAGAGGCAAACGAGAATTTTTTCAACAATAAAAAGGTAGCGGTAATCGGATATGGTTCACAAGGACACGCACACGCACAAAACCTACGTGACAGCGGTGTAGATGTAATCATCGGAATCAGGAAAGGTAAATCATTCGATAAAGCGGTGGAAGACGGCTTTAATGTTTACACAGTGAAAGAAGCAGCAGAACAGGCAGACGTAATCATGAACCTATTACCGGATGAAACTCAGCCGAAAGTGTACCAAGAAGAAATCAAACCGGTATTGCGTGCAGGTCAAGCGTTAATGTTCGCACACGGATTCAACGTCCATTTCAATCAAATCGTTCCTCCGGCAGATGTAGATGTATTATTAGTCGCTCCAAAAGGTCCGGGACATCTTGTTCGCCGTACATATGAACAAGGTGCAGGGGTGCCGGCATTATTCGCCATCTATCAAAATGTAACGGGTGAAGCAAAGGAATTGGCACTTGCGTACGCTCGGGGAATCGGTTCTTTAAGAGCTGGCGGTTTGGAAACCACTTTCCAGGAAGAAACGGAAACGGATCTATTTGGAGAGCAGGCAGTACTTTGCGGCGGATTGACTGCCCTTGTGAAAGCTGGATTCGAAACCTTGACAGAAGCTGGATACCAACCGGAAGTAGCATATTTCGAGTGTTTACATGAACTTAAATTAATCATCGACCTTATGTATGAAGGCGGAATGGAAAACATGCGCTATTCCATTTCTGACACAGCTCAATGGGGAGATTTCGTTTCTGGACCACGCGTTGTGACGGAAACTACGAAAGAGTCAATGAAATCGATCTTGAAAGACATCCAAGACGGTGAGTTCGCTAAAGGATGGATCTTGGAGAACCAAGCGAATCGTCCAGTCTTCAATGCGATCAATAATCGTGAAAACCAACATCAAATCGAAGTGGTTGGCCGTGAATTAAGAAAAATGATGCCATTCGTGAAACCTCAACAAAAAGAGAAAGAAGTGGTAGCAGTTGCGAAAAATTAATATATTTGAAACTACACTTCGAGATGGGGAGCAATCAGCCGGTGTAAATTTGAATTTTACCGAAAAACTTGAAATTGCTTATCAGCTTGAAAGATTGGGTGTTGATATAATCGAAGCCGGTTTTCCGGCAGCATCCAAAGGGGATTTCAACTCCGTACAGGAAATCGCGCGCAAAATCAAAAACAGCTCTGTCACAGGGCTGGCGCGTGCTGTAAAAGGCGATATTGATGCAGCTTGGGATTCATTAAGGGGCGGCGCAGAACCAAGATTGCATACGTTCATCGCCACTTCGCCCATTCATCGTGAATATAAGTTGAAAATGTCGAAGCAGCAAGTGATTGAAAAGTCGGTTGAAATGGTTAAGTACGGAGCAGCGCGTTTTCCGATCGTGCAATGGTCTGCAGAAGATGCAAGCCGTACAGAACTTGACTATTTGGCTGAAATCGTTGAAGCGGTCATTCAAGCTGGTGCCAAGGTCATTAACATCCCGGATACTGTAGGGTATGCAGCTCCAATCGAATACGGAAACATTTTCAGGTACCTTCGTGAACATGTTCCTTCTATTGATAAAGTTAGTTTATCCGCACACTGCCATGACGATCTTGGAATGGCGACAGCCAATTCATTGGCTGCCATCGAAGGCGGGGCTACGCAAGTCGAAGGCACAATCAACGGAATTGGAGAACGTGCCGGAAATGTGGCGCTCGAAGAAGTGGCTATGGCACTCTACATCCGTAAAGATTTCTATCAAGCGGGAACAGATCTTGTATTGAATGAAATTAAAAGGACCAGTGATTTGGTCAGCCGCCTTACGGGAATGCAAGTTCCTGCTAATAAAGCCATTATTGGTGCCAATGCATACGCACATGAATCTGGCATTCACCAGGATGGCATGTTAAAAGAAAAAACGACATACGAAATCATTTCACCTGAGCTCGTCGGTGTTTCGTCCAATTCACTTGTTCTAGGAAAGCATTCAGGACGCCATGCTTTCAAAGAAAGATTACAAGAGTTGAACTTTACGGTAACGGATGAGGAATTGAACTCGTTATTCGTCCAATTCAAGGAATTGGCCGATAACAAAAAGACGATGACAGATGAAGATATCGTTGCGCTGGTGCTTGAAGAGAAAGCGACGGATATCAGTTTTTATGACATGGTTTCCTTGCAGATTTCCCACGGTACCCATCAGACGGCGACCGCGACGGTTACACTGAAAAAAGGCGATAATGAAGAGATTCAAGAAGCGGCTACAGGTGCAGGTAGTGTTGAAGCCCTATATAACACGCTAGAAAGATGTTTGGGCAGCGAGATCAACTTACTGGACTATCGAATTCAATCGGTAGGTGGCGGAATGGATGCTCTTGCTCAGGTCTTTGTGAAAATTAATTATAACGGTGTGGAAACTAGCGGCCGCGGTCTTGATCAGGACGTCTTGGAAGCATCTGCCAAAGCGTATTTGAATGCTGTGAACCGTGTGATCATCATGAAGGAACTGGAAGAAAAAGCAGTATTACTATAGGAAGGGGAGATTTCGATGAAAAGGAATATTGCGGTGCTTCAAGGAGATGGCATCGGGAAAGAAGTAACAAGAGGCGCTGTAGAAATCCTCGAAGCCGTTGCCCAAAGATATGGACACGATTTTGAATTTCAATATGGTGAGATTGGAGGCGGGGCCATCGATAACACAGGTTCGCCTCTGCCGGATGAAACAGTGGAGATTTGTAAAAACAGCGATGCGGTATTATTAGGGGCCGTTGGAGGACCTAAGTGGGATGACCAGCCTGCGCACCTAAGACCGGAACGAGGTTTATTGAAAATCCGAAAAGATTTGGATCTTTATGCTAACATCCGTCCAATCAGCTATTATTCCAGCTTGTCGGAATCTTCTCCTCTTAAAAAGGAATTCATTGAAGATGTGGATTTCGTGATTGTCAGGGAACTAACTGGCGGCCTTTATTTCGGAAAGCCAAGTGAGCGCGTTGAAAGAGAAGGGAAAGAGGCGGTCGTCGATACACTTTTCTATCAGAAAAGCGAAATGAAGCGCATCATTGAACTTGCTTTTGCATTAGCATCGGATCGCAAGAAAAAGGTAACTTCCGTGGATAAAGCGAATGTTCTTGAATCCAGCAGGATGTGGCGTGAGACGGCTGAAGAAATTGCCAAGGACTATCCGGATGTAATTCTTGAACATATGCTTGTTGATAATGCAGCCATGCAATTGATCAAAAACCCGAAACAATTTGATATTATCGTGACGGAGAATATGTTCGGTGATATTTTAAGCGATGAAGCGTCGGTATTGACTGGCTCGCTTGGAATGCTTCCTTCCGCCTCTATATCAACAAAAGGGCCTAATCTATATGAGCCGATTCATGGCTCTGCCCCGGATATTGCGGGCAAAAACCTGGCTAATCCGATTGGGACGATTTTATCAGCAGCTTCCATGCTGCGTCTATCCTTTGGTTTGGAAGATGAGGCGCAAGCCGTTGAGCAGGCGGTGGAAACGGTCCTTGAATATGGCTTGAGAACAGGCGATATCGCAAATGGCCAACCAAATATTACGTCTACTTCAGAGATGATTGCGGAAATAAAGGCAAATCTTTTAGACCAGGAAGCGATTTCCAACATCATGGGAGCTTACGCATAAACTTCTTTCACGGCCTAACATTAGGCCGTGTTTTTTAAAAAAATACAAGATTGATCGAGGTGGGATAAAGATGGGAAAGTCGATAATAGAGAAAATATGGGATCGTCATATTGTGAATGAAGAGGAGAATAAACCGGATTTAATTTATATAGACCTTCAATATATTCATGAAGTAACCTCTCCGCAAGCATTTGAAGGATTGAGATTAAAAGGACGCAAAGTCAGGAGACCCGACCGTACTTTCGCGACAATGGATCATAATGTTCCAACCGTTAATCGCTATTTCATCGAGGATGATATTGCGAGGAAACAATTAGAGGCACTTGAGCAAAACTGTAAGGAGTTCGGTATCCGCCTTGCTGATTTAAACAGCCCGGAACAAGGTATCGTTCACGTTATCGGGCCGGAATTAGGGCTTACACAGCCAGGGATGACGATTGTCTGCGGGGACAGTCATACTTCCACACATGGTGCGTTTGGCTCGATTGCGTTTGGAATCGGTACGAGTGAGGTCGAGCATGTTTTGGCCACACAAACCCTATGGCAAACAAAACCCAAAACATTAAAGCTTGAGGTTAATGGCAAGCTTGGTCATGGCGTGATGGCGAAAGATGTCATTTTATATGTGATTTCTAAATTCGGTGTCGATTTCGGTACAGGACATATCATTGAGTATTGTGGGGAAGTTTTCCGGGATATGTCAATGGAAGAGAGAATGACGGTTTGCAATATGTCGATCGAAGGCGGGGCAAGAGCGGGGCTGGTAGCTCCCGATGAAACAACGTTCTCTTATTTGAAAGGTCGTAAATATTTACCGAAAGGAGAAGAGTTCGAGCAATGTGTTCAGGACTGGAAGTCGCTTTCCAGTGATGAGGATGCTGTATATGACCAAGAAATCATTCTTGATGGCAGTTTGATTTCACCAATGGTCAGCTGGGGGACAAATCCTGGAATGGCTAGCGGAGTGGATGGAAAAGTACCTACCTTCGCAGAAGATATCATGGATCCTAAGGAACTGAATCGAGCCATTGAGTATATGGGTCTTGAGGAAGGCATGCCGATCACGGAAATTCCCGTACAACATGTATTCATAGGATCGTGTACCAATTCACGCATTGAGGACTTACGGCAAGCCGCAGAAATGATCGAAGGCCAAACTGTTCAAAAAGGGGTTCGGGCGATGGTCGTTCCCGGTTCACAAAGCGTCAAAAGGCAAGCGGAAGATGAAGGGTTGGATGAGATTTTCAAATCTGCGGGCTTCGAATGGCGCGAATCGGGCTGCAGCATGTGCCTGAGCATGAACCCTGACGTGGTTCCTGCCGGTGAGCATTGTGCCTCCACAAGTAATCGGAACTTTGAAGGCAGGCAAGGAGCTGGAGCAAGAACACACCTGGTTAGTCCGGCTATGGCTGCCGCGGCAGCCATTCATGGGAAATTTGTCGATATTAGGAATTTGAAAAGTACTGAACAAGTCCATTAAGGATACGAATTAACCGGAGGTGCAGAAAATGGAACCCATTACTATATATAAAGGAAGAGCGGCAGCACTTGACCGTAAAAACGTGGATACGGACCAGATCATTCCAAAGCAATTTTTAAAACGGATTGAGCGAAGCGGATTTGGCGAATTTTTATTCTATAACTGGCGTTTTGATGAAAATGGAAAGAAACGTCCTGATTTTGAATTGAATCAGCCACATAATCAAAACACGTCCATTTTAATAGCAGGTGAGAATTTTGGCTGCGGTTCTTCGCGGGAGCATGCCCCTTGGTCATTGAAAGACTATGGATTCGATATCATCATCGCTCCGTCTTATGCTGATATCTTTAAAAGTAATTGCATGAAAAATGGCATGGTCCCCATCGCTTTAACCCTGACTGAAGTAAACTATTTAATGGAGAGAGTGTCGGCACCTGATTATGAGTTGATGATCGACCTTCCCAATCAGACATTGAAAGATGGTCAAGGGTTTGAAACAAGCTTTGAAATTCATCCATATTGGAAGGAAATGCTCATCAAAGGCTGGGATGAAATTTCGATAACGCTTCAATATGATAAAGAGATTTCTGCCTATGAATCACAAAAAAAGACTGTTTCGAGTATTTAATAGAAGAAGGTCATTTCCCGTTCTCCTTTTTTATTTGAAAGGATGCGGGATTTTTTTTATCGGGGAAAGAAGGAAAGGCGTTCATCCGCCCGTATAAATTTTTGTGTTTCCTGCTATTACATGCTAAACTGTTTCTCAAAAAGCGAACGGTGAGGCGGAAAATAGGATGGATGATGAGAACAACGAAAAGAAGGTCGGAGAAACCAAAATTATCGCCTTTCCAAATCTCGGTGAAAGGCTGATTGTAAAAGGACTGGATGAGCTTGGAAACAGAAACTTTAAAGCGGCTGCACAGCTTTTCAGCCAAGCCAGGGAGTATGAGCCCGAAAATGATGAAGTTTGCATGGGACTAGTGGTCTCGTTAGTCGAACTTGAGTATTACCAGGAGTCAAAAGAGTTGTGTATAGAGATGCTGAATAAAGGCATCGGCGACTACTTTCAACTGATCAATATTTATTTGATGGTACTGCTGCAATTGGGCGAGCATCAGGAAATGGTCACGACGATCGAACTGCTATTTGAAGAAAGCCAAATTCCTTTTGATAAAGAGGAACATTTCGAAAAGATGCTTCAGTTCAGTAAAAGGGCCCTTGAGGATAAAAAAGAGGAGAAGGAAAGGCAAAATCAGCAGCTTTCAGAGGAATTGCAGGAGGATGAACTTTTTGAAGGGACAACGGATAATGAAATGCTTATGGTCATTTCGAAACTCACGAATATCAATATTCGACCATTTATCCCTCAAATCGTAGAATTTCTACAAAAAGATGAGGGACACCCTTTCTTTAAAACGATGCTCCTTAACATCCTTATCGACCAGGAATATAACGAGGAAGTGACGTTGAAGAAATTCAATCAATCAAAGTCGGTCATACCAAGCGAATTGAAAAGTTTGAAGGAGACAGACTTCTATAAGAAGGTAACCGGACTGACCGAAGAGGAAATCAGTCAGGATAATCCGAGCTTATTTGAAATGGTCCATAGTTTGATTGAACGTCATTCTTTTTTATTGTTTCCTTTTGAACCCGGACCAGAAAGCTTGCCTGCATGGGCAGCTGCCTACCATGCCTTGGCGGAAGAATACATGACCGGGGAAGTTTTCATGAGGGAATTAGCGGACCTTTACCATGCTGATGAGGAAAGTGTTGTTGATATTCTATCCTATATAAAAGAAATTGAAGAAATTTCTTATCCCATTATTTAAGCTATTGCTGTTGTAACAGATTAATCCTGTGGTATAATGTAGTGGTTGTAATGTATAATCGTCTAATTTTGACGATTTCCCCAATATTTTTTGGGTATATTTGAAGGATGACTTGTTAACACTTGCAAAGCATATTCATCCAATGCTTATTATTGAAGTATATAGATTTTTGGAGGGAAACACATGTCTGTAAAATGGGAAAAACAAGAAGGTAATCAAGGCGTACTAACAATCGAAGTTGACGCTGCAAAAGTAAACGAAGGTTTAGACGCAGCTTTCAAAAAAGTAGTGAAACAAGTAAATGTACCTGGCTTCCGTAAAGGTAAAATGCCACGTCAAATGTTCGAAAAAAAATTCGGCGTAGAATCACTTTACCAAGATGCGCTTGATATCATTCTTCCAGATGCTTATGCAAATGCTGTCGAAGAAGCTGGAATTCAGCCTGTAGATCGTCCAGAAATCGACATCGAGAAAATGGAAAAAGGCGAAAACCTGATCTTCACTGCAACTGTAACAGTTAAGCCTGAAGTTAAATTGGGAGATTACAAAGGTGTTGAAGTTGAAAAATTCAATACTGAAGTAACTGACGAAGATGTTGAAAACGAATTGAAAACTTTGCAAGAGCGTCAAGCTGAGCTTGTCGTTAAAGAAGAAGGACAAGTTGCTGAAGGCGATACAGTTGTTCTTGACTTTGAAGGATTCGTTGATGGTGAAGCATTCGAAGGCGGAGCTTCAGAAAACCATTCATTGGAAATCGGTTCAAACTCTTTCATTCCAGGATTTGAAGAGCAAGTTGTAGGTCTTGAAACTGGCGCTGAAAAAGATATCGAAGTTACATTCCCTGAAGAATACCATGCAGCTGAACTTGCAGGTAAACCAGCAGTATTCAAAGTGAAAATTCACGAAATCAAAACAAAACAACTTCCTGAGTTGGATGATGAGTTCGCGAAAGATGTCGACGACGAAGTGGAAACTTTGGCTGAACTTAAAGAAAAAACAAAACATAAATTAGAGCATGACAAAAAACATGAAGAAGAAAACTTCATTCAAAACACTGTAATTGGTAAAGCTGTTGAAGGTTCAGAAATAGACGTTCCTGAAGCAATGATTTCAAACGAAGTTGACCGCATGATGAATGAGTTCTCTCAACGCATTCAATCTCAAGGTCTTAATTTGGAACTTTACTACCAATTCTCAGGTCAAGACGAAGAAGCTTTAAAAGCGCAAATGAAAGAAGAAGCTGAAGGTCAAGTTCGTACGAGCCTAACTCTTGAAGCGATCGCTGAAGTTGAAAAACTTGAAGCTACTGACGAAGATGTAGAAGCTGAACTTGCACAAATGTCTACTATGTACAATATGGAAGTTGACGCGATCAAACAAGCTCTTGGAAACTTAGAAGGAATCAAAGGCGATCTTAAAATTAAGAAAGCGATTGACTTCTTGGTAGAAAACAGCAAAACAGTTGACGCAAAATAATTTTTATTAAATAAGTAGATTAAAATATTTCCTTTAAAAAACAAGGCGCGAGTAATCGTGCCTTGTTTTATACATATTGAGAATTAGTGTAAATTTCAAATATCGGTTATTTCCTGATTGATTTTTTTTGGATTTCGGTGTAGATTAGTTCTAATACCGCATATACATATTTATACAGCAAATCCTGCTTTTAAAAATCCAAAGTTTTGGGCATACTGGTAAAGGGCAAATACATATTGATTGATTATTGTACTTATTTAACAACTCGGACCGTGAGCATTTTTGTTACTAAACTTCCAAGAACATGATAAAATGCAAAACATACTTAGGATTTTGGAATGTTTAAGTAGATGTGTGCCTAGTTTTTTTTCATTACGATTGGGTACCGCTATGTAATAGAGTTGGAAGAGTATTTAAAGGGGTGAACGTACATGTTTAAATTTAATGATGAAAAAGGACAGTTAAAATGTTCTTTTTGCGGTAAAACACAAGAACAAGTCCGTAAACTGGTTGCTGGTCCAGGTGTCTATATTTGTGACGAGTGTATCGAACTTTGTACGGAGATCGTCGAAGAAGAGCTGGGCACTGATGAAGAAGTAGAATTCAGAGATGTTCCTAAACCTATGGAAATCCGTGAAATTCTTGACGAATATGTGATTGGACAAGAACAGGCAAAGAAATCTTTGGCTGTCGCTGTTTACAATCATTATAAACGTATCAATTCCAATAGCAAAGTCGACGATGTGGAGCTTTCCAAAAGTAACATCGCCCTAATCGGACCGACGGGAAGCGGGAAAACCCTTCTTGCGCAAACATTGGCGCGATTACTGAATGTTCCTTTTGCCATTGCTGATGCCACTTCATTGACGGAGGCTGGATATGTTGGGGAAGATGTCGAAAACATCCTGCTAAAATTGATCCAAGCAGCTGATTATGATGTGGAAAAAGCGGAAAAAGGCATCATTTATATTGATGAAATCGATAAAGTTGCCCGTAAATCGGAAAATCCTTCCATTACACGTGACGTGTCTGGTGAAGGTGTGCAACAAGCTTTATTGAAAATACTTGAAGGAACAGTTGCAAGCGTTCCGCCTCAAGGTGGACGTAAACATCCACATCAGGAATTCATCCAAATCGATACGACCAATATTTTGTTCATCTGCGGCGGTGCCTTTGATGGCATCGAACCGATCATCAAACGCCGTCTTGGTCAAAAAGTCATTGGCTTTGGCTCTGACGTGAAAAAGGATGATATTGCAGAAAAAGAATTGCTTTCCAAAGTCCTTCCTGAAGACTTGCTTCGTTTCGGATTAATTCCGGAATTCATCGGACGTCTTCCGGTAATTGCGACTCTTGAGCAATTGGATGAAGCTGCTTTGATTGAAATCCTTACACAGCCGAAAAATGCCCTTGTTAAACAATATCAAAAATTGCTTGAGCTTGACGATGTTGAATTGGAATTCGAACAGGAAGCGCTAAGTGAAATTGCTAAAAAGGCAATTGAACGTAAAACTGGTGCACGTGGTCTGCGCTCCATCATCGAAGGCATCATTCTTGAAGTGATGTTCGATCTGCCTTCACGTGATGATGTTGCAAAATGTGTGATCACAGGCAGCACGATTTCGAAAAACGAATCTCCAAAGCTCGTCCTAAAGGACGGTACAACCATCAAAGGACAAGAAAAGAAAACATCTGCTTGATTTATATGAAAAAGCAAGACTGCCAGTTCATCCTGGCAGTCTTTTTTCTTTGTCTTTTTCCAAATTATTGTTATTTGGGATAAAAACGCCAAAATTTTCAACGCGAATTTCTTGGATAATTTCGCCCTTCCAAAGGAGATACTAACAGAAATGACAAACTAGGAGAGTGCAGGAGGGAATACGATGAATTGGACAGGATTGGCGTTGTTTATCCAGCTGTTTTTTGGGATCATTATTGGATTGTATTTTTTGAACTTATTGAAAGGCCAGCGGACACAAAAAGTTTCCATTGACCGTGATTCACGTAAAGAGATGGACCAATTACGGAAGATGAGGTCGATTTCGTTAACAGAGCCATTGGCAGAAAAGGTAAGACCCAGCACATTTAATGAAATCATCGGTCAAGAAGATGGGATTAAATCTTTAAAAGCCGCTTTATGTGGGCCGAATCCCCAGCATGTGATAATTTACGGTCCTCCAGGGGTAGGGAAAACGGCAGCTGCCAGACTTGTTTTGGAAGAGGCGAAGAAAAATGGAAAGTCCCCCTTTAAGAATTCGGCCGTTTTCGTCGAATTGGACGCCACCACAGCCAGGTTTGATGAACGAGGAATTGCCGATCCGCTCATTGGTTCTGTGCACGATCCAATCTACCAAGGAGCTGGAGCAATGGGACAGGCTGGCATTCCGCAGCCAAAGCAGGGGGCAGTCAGCAATGCTCATGGTGGCGTACTGTTCATAGATGAAATAGGGGAGCTTCATCCAATACAGATGAATAAACTGTTAAAGGTATTGGAGGATCGTAAGGTCTTTCTGGAAAGTGCTTATTATCAAGAGGAAAATCAAAATATTCCCACTCACATCCATGATATTTTTAAAAATGGACTACCGGCTGACTTTCGGCTGATTGGAGCCACAACAAGAACGCCAAATGAAATCGCGCCTGCGATACGTTCAAGATGCATAGAGGTGTTTTTCCGTGAACTTGACCGGGAAGAAATAATCACCGTGGCTAAGAATGCCTCTGATAAAGTGGGGATCACCATCAGTGAAAAGGGCTTGCAGTCGATTTCGGATTATGCCCGAAATGGCAGGGAAGCCGTCAACATGATTCAGACTCTTGCAGGAATATCAATTAATGAAAACAGGACATTTATCAGAGAAGAAGATATAGATTGGATGGCCCATAGCAGCCAGCTGACCCAAAGAATGGACAGGAAAATAGAATCGAATTCTAAAATAGGCCTTGTCAACGGTCTTGCAGTCTATGGTCCCAATAGCGGGGCGTTGCTGGAAATCGAGGTTACGGTCATGGCTGCCTCTGATGAAAAAGGTTCGATAAACATTACCGGTATCGTTGAAGAAGAAAGTATCGGCGGCGGGAGTGGCAAATCGATTCGCCGCAAGAGCATGGCAAAAGGTTCGATAGAAAATGTCATTACAGTTTTACGGTCGATGGGAGTGCCTGCCAATCAATTCGATATCCATGTGAACTTTCCGGGCGGAAGTCCAGTAGATGGCCCTTCTGCAGGAATTGCAATGGCCACAGGCATATACTCGGCCATATATAAAATCCCTGTTGATCACACCGTGGCGATGACTGGAGAAATAAGCATTCATGGCGGCGTTAAACCGATCGGCGGTGTCATTCCGAAAATCAAGGCGGCTAAACTTGCCGGGGCAAAGAAAGTAATCATTCCAGCCGAAAACATGCAGCCGCTTCTAGCTGAAATCAAGGATATAGAAATCATTCCCGTTTCGAATGTAAAAGAAGTGCTGGATCAGGCACTGAAAAAAGAATTGATGTCGGAACAAATCCTTACAACCTTGGACCTATCAAAAAAAGAAAGTGTATAAAGGAAATGCCCCGGCTAAAAATAGAACCGGGGCATTTTAAGGGCCATATTGGCGTTCCCGACAAACTTGACGTAAAAATAAACACGCATTCAAACGTGCTTTTTTATCTAATATTGGAGATAATAATAGCAGTCGAAACGTGTTAAGGTAAACGAATAGACACTTCTATATAAATAGGATAGAATTGTTAAAAGGTTGAGAACATGGGTAAATAGTTTACAACGACGATACTAATTAGATGGAGGTGTCAGGAAATGACTGATAAAGAAATCATCGTCCCCCTCCTGCCGCTTAGAGGACTGCTTGTATATCCAACGATGGTACTTCATTTAGATGTAGGCCGAGATAAATCAGTGCAAGCCCTTGAGAAAGCAATGGTGGAAGACCATCTTATATTTTTGACGACACAACAAGATGTTTCGTTGGACGAACCAGGTGAAGAAGATTTATTTACAATGGGAACTTTAACAAAGGTAAAACAGATGTTGAAGCTTCCGAATGGTACAATCCGGGTGTTGGTGGAAGGGTTGAACCGCGCAGAAGTCATTGAATTTTACGATTATGAGACACATTATGGTGCCAAGATTAAAATATATGAAGACAGTGATGAAAAGGATGCTGAACATCAAGCATTAATGCGCACACTATTGGATTATTTTGAACAATACATAAAAATGTCCAAAAAAATAACCGGTGAAACGTTTTCGTCCACTTCGGATATTGAAGAGCCTGGGCGATTAGCGGATATAATAGCTTCACACTTGCCTTTGAAATTGAAGGAGAAGCAAGAAGTGCTTGAGACCATTGATATGAAAGAGCGTTTAAGCCGTGTCATCGAGATCATCAATAACGAGAAGGAAGTTCTTTTTCTCGAGAAAAAGATCGGCCAGCGTGTTAAGCGTTCGATGGAACGGACTCAAAAGGAATATTATTTACGAGAACAAATGAAAGCGATCCAAAAGGAATTGGGCGATAAAGAAGGAAAAACAGGGGAAATTGAGGTCCTCAACGAAAAGATTGAAGAAGCGGATATGCCTGAGCACATCAAAGAAACGGCATTAAAGGAATTGGACCGTTATGAAAAAGTTCCTTCGAGCTCAGCCGAGAGTTCTGTCATCCGCAATTATATCGAATGGCTGATTTCGCTTCCGTGGACCAAGGCGACCAAAGATGACTTGAATATTCATAAAGCCGAAAAAATCCTGAACCGGGACCACCATGGTTTGGAAAAGGTGAAGGAGCGGGTGCTTGAGTATTTGGCCGTCCAGCAATTGACTAATTCATTGAAGGGACCGATCCTTTGTTTGGTGGGACCGCCAGGGGTCGGGAAAACGAGCCTGGCTAAATCGATCGCTTCATCCCTGAATAGGAATTTCGTCCGTATATCTTTAGGTGGAGTGCGCGATGAATCAGAAATCCGCGGACATCGCCGCACATATGTAGGGGCGATGCCGGGACGGATCATTCAAGGCATGAAAAAAGCAGGAACGATCAATCCTGTCTTTTTACTGGACGAAGTGGATAAGATGTCCAATGACTTTAGGGGAGATCCATCTGCAGCGATGCTGGAGGTGCTTGATCCGGAGCAAAATCATAATTTCAGTGATCATTATATTGAAGAAACCTACGATCTTTCCAAAGTCATGTTCGTCGCGACGGCGAATAATTTGGGATCGATTCCAGGTCCGCTTCGTGATCGTATGGAAATCATTTCGATTGCAGGTTATACTGAGATAGAGAAACTTCATATAGCCAAGGATCACTTGCTGCCTAGACAGCTGGAAAACCATGGTTTATTGAAGACACAACTGCAAATCCGTGAGGAAGCTCTAACAAAAATCATCCGTTACTATACTCGGGAAGCCGGTGTTCGGAGTCTGGAGCGACAGCTTGCAAGCATCTGTCGGAAGACTGCAAAAATCATCGTTTCCGGAGATAAAAAGCGGGTCGTCATTTCTGAAAAGAATGTCGAGGAGTTTTTAGGGAAAACCATGTTCCATTATGGACAGGCGGAAGTCGAGAACCAAGTCGGTGTAGCCAATGGGTTAGCGTACACGTCGGTAGGTGGCGATACGCTCCAAATCGAGGTTTCCTTATCACCAGGTAAAGGCAAGCTGATCCTGACAGGAAAGCTTGGCGATGTAATGAAAGAGTCAGCCCAGGCTGCTTTCAGTTATGTCCGTTCAAAAACCGAGAAACTTCAGATTGATGCGAACTTCCATGAAAAATATGATATCCATATTCATGTCCCTGAAGGTGCGGTCCCAAAAGATGGCCCTTCTGCAGGCATCACGATTGCAACAGCGTTAATATCGGCCCTTACAAATAGGCCGATCAGAAAAGAGGTAGGCATGACAGGCGAAATTACATTACGCGGACGGGTTCTTCCGATCGGCGGGCTTAAAGAAAAATCTTTAGCGGCCCATCGCGCAGGACTTACGAAAATCATCATCCCGCAAAATAACGAAAAGGATATTGATGATATCCCGGAAAGTGTCCGTAAAGCATTAACATTTGTTCCAGTTTCACACGTCGATGAAGTCCTTGAGCATGCATTGGTAGGTGTGAACGAATGAAAGTGACGAGTTCAGATATTGTCATCAGTGCTGTGAAGCCTGAACAATATCCAAATACCCCAATACCAGAATTTGCCTTGGCAGGCCGTTCCAACGTTGGGAAATCCAGTTTCATCAACAAAATGATCAATCGAAAAAACTTGGCGCGCACATCCTCTAAACCGGGTAAGACGCAGACCTTGAATTTTTATATCATAAATGAAGCACTCCACTTTGTGGATGTACCGGGTTATGGTTATGCAAAAGTATCTAAGACGGAGCGTGATGCTTGGGGAAAGATGATCGAAACGTACTTCACTTCCCGTGACCAGCTCCGCGCTGCGCTTCTGATCGTCGATTTGCGTCATCCCCCGACAAAGGATGATATCGCAATGTATGAATTCCTGAAGCATTATGACCTGCCCCGGATCGTTATTGCCACCAAAGCGGATAAAATTCCAAAAGGCAAATGGCAGAAGCACTTGAAAATCACGCGCCAAACGTTAAATATGGAAAAAGAAGATGAATTGCTTCTATTCTCTGGTGAAACTGGCGAAGGTAAGGAACAAGCATGGGGCGTCCTTAAGAAATATATGTAAAAGAAAAGGGTATTCCGCATCTGGAATACCCTTTTTCATTATGGAATTCAAAAAAATTGCCAATCAAATTTTCACTTTTTTCGAACCAAAAAATAAATGCCGATTGCCATCAAGGCAAATGGCCAAAACCTTTCGATGTTCGCAGTAGTTGTATCCACAAACCCGAAAGACGTTTTGATTTTATCATAGAATAATAAAGTGATCGAGATGATGAATATTACCATGCCGTGAAACATTCCAGAATTTGTTTTACGTGCCCGGAGAATAAATCCCAGAGAGATGATTAAAATAAAGATACCTATATTATCCGGCCAAATATCCAGGTTCTCGACAATGTGGAAGTGAGCCCCGAACCCGAGTAAGATGACGCCCGGCAGGATGGACTCATATTCATTACCGCTATATGCCTGAATCAGGAAGGCGGCACCAACTATACATAATAAAGTGGGCCAGCTGAAAAAGCCTGGAAAGATTTCGATTTGGGAATGTTCAAGAAAAAAATAGAGCCCGAAACCGATTAAAACGATTCCTGGGAAAATACGCTGCGTTTTCATTTTATCCTCCTATGCAATTCGATTACTTGAAGTTTTTTGCCATTTTTGATATGTTACTTTTGTACACAATGTCGAAATATGTTTGTAACTTACAAATCCGCTTAGACACCTTTTGTAACAATTCAGGCGTTTTGGCTGTCTTTTCCATGGTAGCATACGTTTTCATAAACTGTTCATATTATATGCGTGAAACCATTTTAGTACATGGTATAATAAATTTACATGAAAAATTTTGGGGGTGCAAAACAAAAGGATGCATATTTTAGCGGTTGGTATAAATTACAAAACTGCCCCTGTAGAAATTCGGGAAAAACTATCGTTTAACGAAGCCGAACTTGCCGAGGCAATGAAAGCTCTTAAAAATAAAAAAAGCATCTTGGAAAACATTATTATTTCTACATGCAACAGGACGGAAATATATGCGGTCGGTGACCAGCTTCATACAAGCAGGTATTATATAAAGGAATTTCTTTCGGAATGGTTTAATATCGATAAAGAAGAATTTTCTAAATATCTGTTCATTTATGAAGGTGATGGGGCTGTCGAGCATTTATTTTCAGTTATCTGCGGCCTGAGTTCCATGATACTGGGAGAAACTCAGATTTTGGGACAAGTACGTTCAAGCTATCTGTTAGGTCAGAAGGAAGATACGATCGGTACCGTTTTTAACCATCTCTTCAAGCAAGCCCTTACATTAGCTAAAAAAGCTCATTCGGAAACCGAAATCAATACCAATGCCGTTTCCGTCAGCTATGCAGCAGTCGAGCTTGCAAAAAAAATCTTTGGAGGCCTGAACGGCAAGAATGTTTTGATTCTTGGGGCCGGTAAGATGGGTGAGCTGGCCATTCAAAATCTTCATAGCAATGGCGCAGACAGCATTACGGTCATTAACCGTACCTTCCAGAAAGCAGTCGACCTGGCCGAGAGATTCAATGGTACGGCGAAACAGCTTCAAGAGCTGCAATGCGCTTTAGTGGAAGCTGATATCCTGATTACTTCAACTGGATCAAAAGATCTTCTTGTAACACAGGAAATGATGTCATTCGTCAATAAGCTTCGTAAAGGCCGTCCTATTTTCATGGTCGATATCGCAGTGCCGCGTGACCTCGATCCGAAATTGGCCGAGCTGGAAAATGTCTTCTTGTATGACATTGACGATCTTGAAGGGATCGTGCAAGCCAATATCGAAGAACGTAAAAAAGCTGCCGAGAAAATAGAATTGATGATCGAATCAGAAATTGTGGACTTCAACCAATGGATTAATTTGCTTGGTGTGGTTCCCGTCATTTCTTCTTTACGGGAAAAATCCCTATCGATACAGAAGGAAACGATGGAAAGCATCGAAAGAAAGCTTCCGCATTTAAGCGAACGTGACAAAAAAGTTCTGAACAAGCATACGAAAAGCATCATTAACCAAATGCTGAAAGATCCTATACTTTATGCAAAAGAGCTGGCAGATGAGCCGAATGCAAAAGAGCAATTGAATAATTTCATAAAAATCTTCCATTTAGAGGAATTGATTGAAGACCAGCTGGTTGCGGATGAAAAAGAACGGAACAGCTCCAAGTCATCCCTATTGAATCCAGTTCCTGTCCAGTAATGAGGTAGATATGGAATTACTAATGACAAGATTGCATGAAGCCACTGTTTTGTTGTATGCCATCAGTATGCTTTTATATTTTATCGATTTTCTTAATAATAACCAGAAGGCGAATAGGGTCGCCTTCTGGTTGCTTTCTATTGTTTGGGTACTGCAAACAATTTTTTTGTTTCTGTATGTGTTGAAAACGGGAAGGTTCCCGGTATTGACGATTTTTGAAGGCTTATATTTTTATGCATGGGTCCTCATATCGCTATCTTTAATCATTAACCGATTGCTAAGAGTCGATTTTACGGTCTTTTTTACGAATGTATTAGGTTTCATGGTCATGGCCATCCATACCTTTGCACCTGTTCAGATAGAATCTCAAGTGCTTGCACAGCGCCTGGTTTCAGAGCTATTGCTCATACATATCACTTTTGCCATCCTATCATATGGGGCATTCACGCTTTCTTTCGTTTTTTCACTTTTATACTTAATTCAATATGATTTACTGAAAAGGAAGAAATGGGGGAAACGCCTGCTTCGACTCGGCGATTTAACAAAGCTCGAGCATATGTCTTATGTCCTCGCGGTAATAGGTGTTCCATTATTAGTGGTCTCCCTTATCCTGGGGATTCAATGGGCTTATATAAAAGTGCCTGGAGTATCCTGGCTGGACATGAAAATCATCGGCTCATTCATTTTGCTTATCGCTTACAGTGTGTTTTTATACTTGAAAATTCGGAAACAAGTGTATGGAAGGACACTAGCCTTTCTGAATATTGGATCTTTCATGATTGTGTTAATTAACTTTTTCCTTTTCGGAAGCCTTTCAACATTCCACTTTTGGAATACATAGGAGGAAACTATGAGAAAAATAATTGTCGGTTCTAGACGTAGTAAATTAGCGATCACCCAAACGAACTGGGTTATCGATCAACTTAAAGAGCTTGGGGTTCCATACGAGTTCGAAGTGAAGGAAATTGTCACAAAGGGTGACCAAATCCTTGATGTAACACTTTCCAAGGTTGGCGGAAAGGGCTTATTCGTTAAAGAAATCGAACAAGCGATGCTTGATAAAGAAATTGATATGGCCGTACATAGTATGAAAGATATGCCTGCAGTGCTGCCTCCAGGCTTGACGATTGGCTGTATACCACCGAGAGAGGACCATCGGGATGCCTTGATATCAAAGAACCATGAAACCCTTTCCGAACTGAAGCCCGGCTCCATCATAGGTACAAGCAGCTTGCGCCGCGGCGCGCAAATTTTGGCTAGAAGGCCGGACCTTGAAATTAAATGGATTCGCGGTAATATCGATACCCGTCTGAATAAGCTGAAAACGGAAGATTATGATGCTATCATTTTAGCAGCGGCCGGACTATCAAGAATGGGATGGGAGCAGGACATCGTAACGGAATTTTTAGATGAGGATATTTGTATTCCGGCGGTTGGACAAGGAGCACTTTCCATTGAATGCCGCGAAGACGACAAAGATCTGTTGGCGGAACTTGCGAAATTGACCTGTGAAAAAACGAAAAGAACGGTTGAAGCGGAACGTGCCTTTTTGGATAAAATGGAAGGCGGATGCCAGGTTCCGATTGCCGGATTTGCGGTGGCAAAAGATAATGGATCCATTTCGTTGACGGCTTTAGTCGCTGCCCCGGATGGAAAGGTGATTTATAAAGAAATGGTTGATGGTGCTGATCCCGAGGCGGTTGGGCATGCTGCTGCCAAACAGATTAGTGAAATGGGCGGTAAAGAATTGATCGATCGCGTAAAAGAAGAGCTTGATCAGTAATGAATCCCGTTCAACCTCTTAAGGATTATCAGGTATTAATCACCAGAGGGAAAGGACAGGCAGATGGTTTAAAAGAGTCGATCGAAAAAAATGGCGGAACGCCGCTTCTTGTGCCATTGCTTGAGTTCACTCTTCCTGATCATATGGAAGATGTACAACAGCGGTTAGAAGAGTTGCTTACATATGACTGGATCATTCTGACCAGTCAAAATGGGGTGGATTTCTTCTTTAAGCTACTTGGAAACCAGCCTTTAAAGCTTCCGAAAATAGCCGTAATCGGCTCCAAAACAGAAGCGGCCCTGAAACGACATGGATATAAGGCGGATTTTGTTCCAGCTCAGTTTGTTGCCGAAGGATTCGTGGCGGAGTTCAATACCCGGCTTGATCCGGGGGCACGCGTGCTGCTGGCAAAAGGAAATCTCGCAAGGGCAGTCATTGCGGAGGCGATCAATGAAGCTGGTGCATCTTGTGATGAAGTGATTATTTATCATACAGTGCTTCCCCGAAGCAGTGAAAAAAAACTGGTGCGTCTTATAAAGAACCATGAAATCGACATCATAACCTTTACGAGTTCATCGACGGTCAATCATTTTTTACAGATCATGAAACGCCATGAATTGGATACATACATAGACCGGATCATCATCGCCTGTATCGGGCCGATTGCCGCTAAAACGGCTGAAAAACATGGGCTACCCGTAGATGTCTGTCCAGATGTTTATACGACGGATGCCATGGTTGCGGAGTTAATACGCTTCATCTTGAAAAGAAGTAAAAAGGGAGGAACTTTAAAATGAAAAACATTCCATTCAATCGCCACCGCCGCTTGCGTGCAAGTGCTGGCATGAGGGCATTAGTCCGTGAAACACAATTGCATAAAGAGGATTTGATCTATCCGATCTTCGTCATCGACGGGGAAAATGTGAAAAATGAAATCAACTCTATGCCAGGCATCTATCAGCTTTCCATGGATAATCTGGGGGCCGAAATGGATGAAGTCGTGAGTTTGGGAATTAAATCAGTCATTTTATTCGGTGTCCCTTTTGATCATGATAAGGACGAACAGGGCACAGGGGCATTTCATCACAACGGACTTGTGCAAGAGGCAACCCGCTTTATTAAAAAACAATATCCTGAAGTAATTGTCATTGCGGATACCTGCCTTTGTGAGTATACAAGCCATGGCCATTGCGGGGTCGTTGAAGGGGAAAAAATCCTCAATGACGCTTCTCTTGACCTTCTTGCCAAAACGGCAATCAGCCAGGCAGAGGCCGGCGCCGATATCATTGCGCCTTCCAATATGATGGACGGTTTCGTTGCGGCCATCCGTACAGGTCTGGATGAAGCGGGTTATGAAGATATTCCGATCATGTCCTATGCGGTGAAATATGCTTCGGCCTTTTACGGCCCATTCCGTGATGCTGCGAATGGTGCGCCACAATTTGGCGACAGGAAAACTTACCAAATGGATCCCGCCAATCGCCTTGAAGCGTTCCGTGAGGCTGAATCCGATGTTGCTGAAGGTGCGGATTTCCTAATCGTGAAACCAGCCCTTTCCTACATGGACATCATCAGGGACGTTAAGAATAACTTTAATCTTCCGGTTGTTTCCTATAATGTCAGCGGTGAATATTCAATGGTTAAGGCTGCTGCCCAAAATGGCTGGATTGATGAAAAAGCGATAGTGATGGAAATGCTAACAGGCTTGAAACGCGCAGGTTCCGACTTGATCATTACGTATTTTTCAAAAGAGGTAGCACGCTGGATAAACGAAGATAATCAATGATATAAAAAATATAACCTGTAATGGAAAAAGGGGATTGAATCATGCGGTCATATGAAAAATCGAAAAAAGCGTTTGCCGAAGCAAAAAATTTGATGCCAGGCGGCGTGAACAGCCCGGTACGTGCCTTCAAATCTGTGGACATGGATCCCATTTTCATGGAGCGTGGAAAAGGCTCAAAAATGTATGATATCGATGGAAATGAATATATCGACTATGTTCTATCATGGGGACCGCTTATCCTGGGTCACACGAATGACCGTGTCGTGGAATCATTGAAAAAGGTAGCGGAATCAGGTACAAGCTTTGGAACTTCTACGCTTATAGAGAATGAACTGGCCAAGTTGGTCATTGAACGGGTGCCTTCGATTGAAATGATCCGGATGGTATCTTCAGGAACCGAAGCGACGATGAGTGCACTAAGGCTGGCACGAGGCATTACAGGCCGTGATAAAATCCTGAAATTCGAAGGTTCCTATCATGGCCATGGCGATTCATTGCTAATCAAAGCGGGTTCAGGCGTTGCAACATTAGGTTTACCGGATAGCCCTGGAGTACCGGAAGGCATTGCAAAAAATACGATTACCGTAGCATATAATGATCTTGCTGCAACCAAATATGCGTTTGAACAATTTGGCGAAGACATCGCTTGCATCATCGTAGAGCCTGTTGCAGGGAACATGGGCGTGGTTCCGCCACAACCTGGTTTCCTCGAAGGCTTACGTGAAGTGACGACCCAATACGGGGCTCTATTGATCTTTGACGAAGTTATGACAGGGTTCCGTGTCGGCTATAATTGTGCACAAGGCTATTTTGGCATCGTACCTGACCTGACTTGCCTTGGGAAAGTAATTGGCGGCGGTTTGCCTGTCGGAGCATTCGGAGGCAAGCGCGAATTCATGGAACAAATTGCCCCGAGTGGGACAATTTATCAAGCGGGGACATTATCTGGTAACCCTCTTGCGATGACGGCTGGCCTTGAAACGCTGAGCCAATTGACTCCAGAATCCTATGATGAGTTCACCCGAAAAGGGGATATGCTCGAAAAAGGAATTGGCGAAGCAGCGGAAAAGTACGGAGTTCCCCATACATTCAACCGTGCCGGTTCCATGATTGGACTTTTCTTTACTAATGAAGAAGTCATAAACTATGATACAGCTAAAACATCCGACTTAGAGTTCTTTGCTTCTTACTATAGGGAAATGGCGAATCAAGGCATCTACTTGCCGCCGTCACAGTTTGAAGGTTTATTCCTTTCCACTGCACATAGTGATGAAGATATCGAAAAGACCATTGCAGCGGCAGAAAAGGCTTTTGCAAAGTTAAAAAAATGATGCAAGGCTTCATGAACTACCGCTATATTCGATAATAATAAATTTGAACTGGCTACCATTTTTCCAAAGGCTTTTGGAGAATGGTAGCCAGTTTTTTTTGAATTCAATCGGTAAATGGAAGAAACGAATCAAAAGTAGGAGGCCGGTTGATACAATCCAGTGTAATTTTAGCCTGAAAATTGAAACTCCTTCTTTTTAAAAGGCTTAGGAAATATAAGGAGTATTGCAAATGAAATTAAGGAATAATCAGCTTCCTCCCTTCATAGATTGATATTGGTATAGGTACCGTTTCCTGAAGCTGAAAGGAGGAGTTGTCTTGTCGCAAGAAAATGAATCGTATTTACGATTTTCTTTAGAGGAATCCGTTTGGTTCCAGAAGGGACAGGAAGTGGCTGAGCTATATTCCATTTCCCTTGATCCAAATGTGGCGATTCAAGAAAGTGATCAATATGTTTATATACGAGGCTCGTTAGATTTAAGCGGTGAATACAAAGGCTCGCAAAATGGTGAAGAAGAGGAGTTTTCGCAGACCTTTTTGCCAAAAGCGGTTCAAAAGGTCGAGAGGCATCTCGATGGACTTAATGAGTTCACACACCGTTTTCCGGTTGATATAACGATTCCGAATAATCGGATTGCCTCATTGGATGAGGTCGATGTCTCGATTCAAAGCTTTGATTATGCCATGCCAGAGCATAACTGTTTGAAATTGCAGGCGGACCTTTTGATAACCGGAATCTATAATGATTCATATGTGGAAGAACGTTTCGATACCAATCAGGAAGTTGGAGAAATAGAGGAACAGGAAGAAACGGATGGGGAAAATGAGTCATATATTCCTTATGCAGCTGCAGTGCCGCCAATCCCGGATTTTCAGCCTGTTTTCCGTGATGAGGAAGAAGAAGAGTTATACGCGCCTTTTTCTGCAGAATCAAAACGAGTTTCTGAAGCAAACGAAGAAGAAGAAGAGGAACCGATTTATTTAAGCGATCAGCATAATGTCCCAGTTTTTGAAATGCCCGTTTCACCATATCCTGAAGAGGAGGAGTGGGAAACGGAAGTGCATAGAGAGGAAGAAGCTGTAGAAGAAGAAGTAATTGGCGATCCGCCTGACTCCGCGGAAAAGGTACCTTCAATGGGAGAGGCGGAACTGGAGGAAGTACCAAGCAGGCAGGATTCCATGGAGAAGATGGAGATTCCTAAGGTGACATTGAGAGAAGAAGTAGTGGAAGAGCCAAGTCATGCAACCAAGCATCAAAATAGCCCGGTTGCAAATTTAGAAACCGAGGATGTCATCAGGCAGGGAGAAGATGACGTTGCAGCGGGTCCTATCCTTAATGAGAATGTGAAGGTGGAGCAGGAAGAGGAATCCAATTCGTCCATAAGCGATCTATTCAAAAAGAGGGAAAGACCAGCGCCTCCGGCTAAGGAGGTTAAGAATTTCAAAGGCAGGAAGCAAGCCGCGGAACGTGATGATAAAGAAACGGCCGATCATGATGAAAAGCAGCTATCCATCATGGATTTATTCGGACGGAAACAAGAAGAAGAACTGGTAAGGATGAAGGTTTGCATTGTTCAGCAAGGGGAAACGCTTGATGACTTGGCTCAACGATATGATGTTACGGTTCAATCGATACTTTTCAGCAATGAATTGGAGTCGAATCAGAACGTCCATGAAGGGCAAGTCATCTATATACCGAAGGCGGTTGCATATAAGAATTGACCAGGACAGAGAGCAGAGCATATGGTCTGCTCCTGTTTTTTAGGTGCTAGAGGAATCGGATCGTTTAGTTTTTTTAGAGAAAGTGAGTGAGTCTCGTGAGGGAAAACGAGAATCAGCAGCCTGCCAATCGGGATCGGGACACGGAGACCGTATTGAAGGAATATGCCATGTATGTACAATATATTGAGGACTTCGGACGTGTAAAAAAAATATACAGTGATCGCGGTACATTTGCCTTGAAATCCATGTTACCGCAGAACGGCATTGATTTTATCAAAAATGTTCAAAAATTGTACCATCGAGGCTATAACCGGATCGTTCCCATTTATCAAACGATGGATCAGCGTTACGCCGTTCTTCATAATGGACGTTTGTATTACCTGATGCCCTGGCTCAATAATGAAAGGGACGGGGAGCGCGATGAAAATCATAAGCAAATGTTCAGGGAGCTTGCTCGGATGCATACACTTTCCGTTAAGGAAATACAAGTGGATATCGAGGAACGGGAAGCCCATTATGAGCGGACGCTTGATGCCTGGAATAACGAGAAGGACTTTATCGATGAGTATATTGTCAGCTGTGAAAAGAAGTGGTATATGTCTCCATTCGAACTGACGGTTTGTTCTTTCTACACTGATATTTCACAGGCGCTGAAGTACTCGATCAAGAAGTTTGAAACCTGGTATGAAAAAACGAAGGATAGTGAAAAGGTTCGAACCGTGGTCACGCACGGAAAGGTTTCCATGAAGCATTTCGTTTATGATGAGCGGGGATATGGCTACTTCATCAATTTTGAGAATTCGAATACGGCTCCGCCGCATTTCGATTTACTGCCATTTCTCGTTAAATCGGCAAGGACCTATCCTGTCCAATGCGATGACTGCGTTGACTGGCTATATAACTATTTTCGTTATTTTCCGTTGAAAGAAGAAGAATTGCTGCTCATGCAAAGTTATCTGGCATTCCCTGGGTCAGCTTTGGAATTAGTGAAGGGTTACTCCGATGGCAGGGGTCATCGTTCAGAGCTTGATAATGTTACACAATTGCAGCGGCAATTTTGGCTTTTGAAAAATATTGAATATATGGTGATGAAAATCGAAGAAATCGAACAGCAGAAAAAGGCTGCTGCCGAGGCTGCCAAAGAAGAACAATCACCCCCAAGCTAAATATACATGATTGGATCATCTCCAGTCATGTATATTTTTTTGCTGTAAGGGAATACTTAAATCCAGTCGAAATACAAAGACATGGCCAGGAAAATAAAGGCGATTAGCAGGAGCATATCGAAGAAAGTCGGGAAAATCAGCGTACGTAATCCTTGGAACACAATAAAGGGGAAGATGAACTGCTGGCAGACACCGCGGAATTTCTTCACCCAAGGCGGTAAAGTATAGGGAGTATATCTTCGCTTCATATTATTACCTTCCTTTTTAGGACTTCTTATATTCTATGGGTGGGCAGTGGAAAAGGTGAAACAGCCGTCACATTCACTGTTCCTGGAGGATAAACTAAAGAAAATGAACTTGAATTGTATCAAATGGGATGATTACTGAGAAAGTAAGCGAAAAGATGATTGACTGGAGCCCCATGTTTTTTGTACTATATACTATATGCATTCAATGATTTTACATATGAATATAAATCAATGCAAAGACCGGAAATAGTAAGATGAAATGCACTTTTCAGAGAGGAAACCAAATTGGTGCGAGGTTTCCAGGCAGCAGCATCCGAAGTCGTCCGCGAGCAGTCTTCGTGAACCTCTTAGTAGCGAAGGCCGGTGAAGAGCCGTTATCCGATTTGAGAGCCGAAAGAGATTTTTTTCTTTTTCGGAAAAAAGGTGGCACCGCGAACAACTTCCTTCGTCCTTTTGTGATGATGGAAGTTTTTTTTATGCCCAAAAAGGAGGAAATGTTATGGAAGAGAACCAAATTTCTATGCCGACTAAATATGATCAGCAGACGATAGAGAAAGGCCGCTACAAATGGTGGCTTGATGGAAAGTTTTTCGAAACGACGGGTGACGATAAAAAAGAACCATATACGATTGTCATCCCGCCGCCTAACGTGACAGGTAAGCTTCATCTTGGCCACGCTTGGGATACGACGCTTCAAGATATATTGACACGCATGAAGAGGATGCAAGGCTATGACGTTTTATGGTTACCGGGCATGGACCATGCCGGTATCGCCACTCAAGCGAAAGTAGAACAGAAACTTCGTGCTGAAGGCGTGAGCCGTTATGACCTTGGTCGAGAAAAATTCGTCGAAGAGACATGGAAATGGAAAGAGGAATATGCGAGCCATATCCGTGAACAATGGTCAAAGCTCGGTCTTGGACTTGATTATACACGTGAACGCTTCACTCTTGATGAAGGGCTTTCAAAAGCTGTGCGCGAAGTGTTCGTTTCGCTTTATAACAAGGGCTTGATTTATCGCGGCGAATACATCATCAACTGGGATCCATCAACGAAAACGGCGTTATCCGATATCGAGGTTATTTACAAAGATGTGCAGGGCGCATTTTACCATATGAAATATCCTTTGGTTGACGGATCAGGTGAAATTGAAATTGCCACCACCCGTCCAGAAACGATGCTTGGCGATACTGCTGTTGCTGTTCACCCTGAAGATGACCGTTATAAACACTTGATCGGCAAAATGGTCCGCTTGCCAATTACAGGCCGGGAAATCCCGATTGTCGGTGATGATTATGTCGATATGGAATTCGGTTCAGGCGCGGTCAAAATTACTCCGGCCCATGATCCGAATGACTTCGAAATCGGGAACCGTCACGATTTGGAACGCATCCTTGTCATGCATGAAGATGGCTCGATGAATGAAAAGGCTGGTAAATATGAAGGCATGGACCGTTTTGAATGCCGGAAACAAATCGTCAAGGACCTCCAGGAAGAAGGAGTACTTTTCAAAATCGAAGATCACCTTCACTCAGTCGGCCATTCAGAGAGAAGCGGTGCTGTTGTTGAACCATATCTTTCGACTCAATGGTTCGTTAAAATGCAGCCGTTGGCTGATGCATCCGTTGAGCTTCAAAAAGGAACCGATGAGGAAAAAGTTCATTTCGTACCGGACCGTTTCGAAAAAACGTACCTGCGTTGGATGGAAAATATCCGTGACTGGTGCATTTCCCGTCAGCTTTGGTGGGGTCACCGCATTCCAGCCTGGTACCATAAAGAAACAGGTGAAGTGTATGTAGGTCACGAAGAGCCTGCGGACGCTGAAAACTGGGAACAAGATACAGATGTTCTTGATACATGGTTCAGCTCGGCATTATGGCCGTTCTCGACTATGGGCTGGCCTGACAAGGACAGTGTCGATTTCCAACGCTACTATCCAACCGGGGCACTTGTGACAGGCTATGATATCATTTTCTTCTGGGTATCGCGGATGATTTTCCAAGCTCTTGAGTTCACAGGTGAACGTCCATTTGAAGATGTGCTGATCCACGGTCTGGTTCGTGACGAACAGGGGCGCAAGATGAGTAAATCGCTTGGCAATGGTGTCGATCCGATGGATGTAATCGATCAATACGGTGCCGATTCGCTGCGTTACTTCTTATCCACGGGCAGCTCGCCAGGCCAGGACCTTCGTTATAGCACGGAAAAAGTGGAAGCGGTTTGGAACTTCTCCAATAAGATTTGGAACGCATCCCGTTTTGCTTTGATGAACATGAACGGCATGACTTATGACGAAATCGATTTAAGCGGTGAGAAGTCTGTAGCTGATAAATGGATCTTGACGCGTTTGAATGAAACGATTTCAAACGTAACCAGACTTGCGGACCGTTATGAGTTTGGTGAAGTGGGCCGTGTGCTTTACAACTTCATTTGGGATGATTTCTGTGACTGGTATATTGAAATGGCGAAGCTTCCGCTATATGGCGAAGACGAAGCAGCTAAGAAAACGACGCGCTCGATCTTGGCTTATGTACTGGATAACACGATGAGACTGTTACACCCGTTCATGCCATTCATTACCGAAGAAATCTGGCAGAACCTACCGCATCAAGGTGAGTCCATCACTGTTGCCGCTTGGCCGGAAGTGAATGAAGGGTTGACGGATACAGCTGCAGCCGAGGAAATGAAGCTGCTGGTTGAAATCATCCGCTCCGTCCGTAATATCCGTGCTGAGGTGAACACACCGCTAAGCAAAAAAATCAATTTGATCTTAAAAGCGAAAGATGAGTCCATCTTAGGGACATTACAGAAAAACAGCAGCTATATCGAGCGTTTCTGTAATCCTGAACAATTGACGATCGGAATCGAAGTCGAAGAACCTGCTCAAGCCATGACAGCTGTCGTAACTGGCGTAGAGCTAATCCTTCCGCTTACAGGACTGATCAATATTGACGAAGAAGTGAAACGTCTTGAAAAAGAACTCGACAAACTTAATAAAGAAGTTGAGCGCGTACAGAAAAAATTGGGCAACGAGGGCTTCGTTAAAAAGGCGCCGGCAAGCGTCATCGAAGAAGAACGTGCCAAGGAAAAAGACTATAGCGAAAAACGCGACTCTGTAATCCACAGGATCAGCGAACTGAAACAACTATAAAACAAAAGGATGAACCAGCTTGAAGCTGGTTCATCCTTTTTGTGTTTAAACGCTATTTAAGAAAAATATTCCGTTAGGATGATATTCTTTCTTTTATGAATGTAAGGTACTCCCGTACGATATTCATATCACTTAGTGCACTTAATGTCCGGCTGCCGACGACATCCTCGATTTCGTTGAGCATGAGGCTGCCATCTTCCGCAAATATGAAATCGATACCGACCAGGCCAAAATCAAATGACCTCATTACTCTTTCAACAAGGGCTAATTCAGAAGCAGTCAGCTCATATAGAGAAGCCGATCCGCCCAGCGTATAATTTGCCTTGAAACTGGAAGCGGATTCCCTAAGTACAGCAGCCTTCACTTTTTTCCCAACCACGAAGACGCGGATATCCCTACCGAATAAGCCAGGTTTTTGGACTATCCAATTTCCATCATTCAGTTCGGCAAGATCATCGGCATGCTCGATTAAATATACTTGCTTCCCGCCGCGGCCACGTGCTTCCTTAGCAATGAAAGGGAACTCCATGTCATCGGCACTCGGCCTCCCGTTACAATATACGGTATCGGCCATTGGAATCCCGAGCGAGGACATATATTGATGCGTCTTTGCTTTGTCATTCGCGATTTCCGATACGAAGGAGGAGTTAAAGCAAGCAATCCCCAGTTGCTCAAGTTGCTTTGTAAAAAAAGGGTCGATGGTCCGGACGATAGCAAAGTCCGGCAATGAAATTGGCTGTGTCCCATGTTCCACGTACAACTCGTTGAAACGATGACCGATCCTAAGGTCTTCCCGAAAGTGAAAGTGTAAATCAAGATCAAGCTTACTTGCTTCGTCAAGCATCCATTCTATGTATCCCTTATTTTTCAAGGCATCCTCACGGTTATAAATCAACCAGCCTGCTTGTTTTTTCATCAGATGCACTTCCTTTTCCTAATTCTTTCAAGATATAATCGAACATGCTATCAGCGATGTTGATGCCTGTACAATCATAAATATTCAGTAAATGCGAATTCGAATTCACTTCGCACAAAAGCGGACCTTCTTCACCGAATAACAAATCGACGCCAGCGAAGTCTGCACCCAGTATTTGTGCACATCGGATGGCAAGTTGTGCTTCTTCACTGGTGGGTATATATGGTGCAGCCTGCCCCCCGGCAGTCATATTAGCTCGGAAGTCTTGCTCGGAATGGCGTTGCATCGCTGCTATGACTTGATTACCCACGACATTCACACGAATATCCCGACCTTTGCTGTGTTTGATGAATTCCTGGAGGATAAATGGTTTGTGGCCAAGATTATGGATCGTCTTTAGTAACTCATCCTCTGTTTGGATTAAATATACTTGTTCCCCAAATGAACCGTATGCTTCCTTAACGATAAGGGGATACCCAAGTTCATTGCCGATTTGTATGAAAGCATCCATATTGACTCTTTCAATCCCTTCGTACGTAAAAGGGGGAAATATGGTTTTCGGCATCGGTATACCATGCCCGGTCAATGCTTGATGTGTTTTTGCTTTGCTGTCGCAAATATCGATCGCTGTACTGCTGTTATATACGGGGATGCCGAGCAATTCCAAATGGCGCGCCAAATGAATGTCTTTATCCATGAACAGGACAAAATCAGGCAGCTTATCAAAGGCACCTTTAAGCAGTGGCACTCCTTTTTCGATAATGGGAATGAGATCTGAATTGCGGATAAGGGTTGCCATGATATCTTTCCTTTCAGCCGCCTCTTTAATGAACAAAGCCAAACTGGAAAACTTATCATGCTGTAAATAGCCGTTAACGACAATCCAACAGTGGAAATCTGAAGGTTTCATAGTAAAACACTACCTTTCATCTAGGTTAATCGTTCATATATTGATAAAATAATCTTAACGCATAAGAGCGGTATAAAGAAAGAGGAGGCTCAACGATTATGGTCACAACCATGAAAGAAATCAATCATTTTTTTGAACGGCGCCAAGTTCAATTGGGCATGAATTTTGGCCTATCACGGATGGAAGCATTGTTAACTGAATTAGGTGACCCGCACAAGGCGCTAAAGTATATTCACATTGCAGGATCAAACGGGAAAGGATCAACACTGCAATATATTAAAGCAATCCTGCTTGCCCAAGGCATTCGGGTCGCTTCCTTCACTTCTCCTTATTTAATACGGATGAATGAGCAGCTGAAGATAAATGAGGATGAAATCAGTGATAAGGATTTTATCGCTGTCTTCCAGGAGCTTTGGCCGATCATCCAAGAGATGGATAGTAAGGGGAATGGTCCCACTCAGTTCGAAATTTTGACTGCGATGGCATTCTCTTATTTTAGCCAAAAGGAAGTGGATTTGGTTTTGATGGAAACCGGTTTGGGAGGAAGGCTCGATACAACGAATGTCATCCAGCCGTTTCTTTCGATCATTACCTCGATTTCTTTGGAACATACGAACATCCTGGGAAACACACTTGGGGAAATTGCTTTTGAGAAGGCGGGCATCATTAAAAGCGGGGCGCCGATCATTAGCGGAGTCACAGCCGGGGAACCAGCAAAAGTAATTGAAGAAAAAGCGTCGTCATTAGGCGTACCTTATTACCAATTAGGCAAAGACTTTCATGTAGGCAAAATAAAGCAAAGTGAACGTGGGCAAAGTTTCTCCTTTTCTCTTGCAGACAGGTCCATCGAAAATGTGGAAATGCGGATGTTAGGCCGTCATCAAATGGAGAATGCGGCACTGGCCATTGCTGCTGTCACATTAGGAATGGAAAATATCGATGAAAAAAGCATACTTAAAGGAATAGGGGAAGCGAAATGGGATGGCCGCTTTGAAAAAATATCGGATGAGCCGTTGGTGATCATTGATGGTGCACATAATCCTGCCGGCATCGACGTACTGAAGGAAACGCTAAAAGTGCATTACCCCGACTATAAGTACCGATTCGTATTCAGTTCATTTAAAGATAAAAATTATTCCGAGATGCTTCATGGACTGGAAACGGAAGCGATGGAAATCATTATTACCGAATTCGACCATGAACGGGCGGCGGATGCGAAAACGCTTTATGAAAAGTGCAGTCATCCAAATAAAAGGATAAACAGGGATTGGCAGGCGGCAATAACGGAATGCAGAAGGAAAACAGGGGAAAAAGAGATTCTTGTCATCACAGGGTCCCTTCATTTCCTTTCACTTGTGAGGGAGTTCCTGATCAGAGAAGATGCCTAAAGGGATGTGTCTTTACCGGCGGACTAATTAATTTTCCCGAATGCATATTTAGAAAGCATCCTCTTCACCTCAAGTTTTATTAATTCTATTTTTAAAACAATAAAGACTTTAGGCAAAAGGATTCTATCTATAAGTTAAAACAAAGTTGATTGGAGCGGGTGTTCGAGACTCCTGCTTAGAACAGCGAGTCCAGGGGAGACCCCGCAGGCGCAAAGGCGCCGAGGAGGCTCACGGACCGCCCGCGGAAAGCGAGTGCCTCACGTTCCAATCAACGTTCAAATTGCACAAACGCCTAAAGAAACTGTAGACAAACTCGGTTTTCATCGAGTTTGTCTACAGTCTGGGAAAGGGATCTTTTCAAAAAACTCTAATAGAGTGATTGTTAACAAATCACCAAGTATATTTGTTAAAATATGTTTATATATTGATTCTATTTGACTGGTGAATAGTAGGATCTACTTAATAAAATAACGGAAGGAATGATAATCATGAAGAACCTAAGTGATTATTACATAGCGGAAGGGACTTTTATATTAGGGTTTCAAAGAAAGGCAATCGAATCCTCATGCACTATGTATAAATGATGGTTATCCATATCTATCTCTTCGTTTTGGGCTTAATTTTAGGCTCATTCTTCAACGTTGTCGGTTTAAGTGTTCCAGCTAGTCATTCATTTGCTAATCGTCGCTCCGCCTGCCCTTCTTGCGGGCGTACATTGACATTCTTCGAGTTGATACCGGTTATTTCTTATATGTTGCAAGAAGGGAAATGCCGTGGCTGTAAAACAAGGATTTCACCCCTTTATCCGGCAGTGGAAATGCTGACCGGTGTTTTGTTTACCTCTGCTCCCATATTCCTTGGCTGGTCGAACGAACTCTTGATTGGCTGGACATTGATTTCATTATTTATGATCATCTTCGTGACTGATGTCGCCTATATGCTCATTCCTGATAAAATACTGCTTTTCTTTACGGTGATTTTTATCGTTCTAAGAGTCCCATTTCCGCTGTCGCCCTGGTGGGATTCAATTGTCGGGGCAGCGGTTGGCTTTAGCCTGCTGTTATTGATTGCAGTCGTGAGTAAGGGTGGCATGGGTGGTGGTGATATCAAGCTATTTGCAGTGATTGGCTTTGTACTGGGAATGAAGATGGTGTTATTATCGTTTCTTTTTGCGTGCTTTTATGGGGCGTTCCTTGGCATCATCGGGTTGCTGACCGGAATCCTAAAAAAGAAAACACTTATTCCTTTCGGACCTTATATCGTTTTTGGGACATTGACTGCTTATTTTTGGGGCGATGCCCTTTTACATTGGTATGTAACTTTTTTAAGATGAGCTTAAAGGGCCATCCTCATGCAAGAGGAATTTGTCAAAAATCACCTGAACAATAGCGGAGTTGGGAACTATCCCCAAATGGCTGCAAGTGAAGATGACATGAAAGAGGAATGTATGTAATTGGTGAGAGGCGATATTGAATGGTTCATGAACCAGAAGTACCAGTACCTGGAAACCTTGTTTAGTTACCCATATATGGATAGGGAAATTTGACGAAACCTATTAATGACAAGACGACAAAAGTCTTGTTATTTTTTTTTACCTCTATGTTAGGATGAACAAAATGATCTGGAGGGGAGGAAAAAAATTGGGCAAGCCGGAACAAAGCAAGGGTGTAACGATTAAAATAAATGGGGAAGAAAAAGTATTTCCAGATAAAAAGATTGAAAGTCAAGAGGCGGCGAGTAAGGAGCAGGGGCAGGAACACACTGATGAGAGTTTCGAATGGATACTCCCTGAGGATTCAAACGAAAACAAAATCGTATTGGTTCCCTCACCGCCGAAGAAGAAAATGCCGAAGTTCATCGGTTTTGGCACCAGTTCGCTGAAAAGCTCGGATAACAGACCGATCAAGACATTCATGATCGCTGTCATTTGTGCCGTCTTTTTTGGGTCGATTCTTGGCTTGATCGCCGTTAAAACGATTACAAAGGAAAAAGCAGAAGTATCTTCGGTCGAGACCCCGATTCCAACGGAAGCCACTGTTGAGGATAAAAAAGCGGCAGTGACTGAACCAGGAAACCAGCTGAAGACATTCCTTGTACAGGGAGGAGTATTCAGCAGCGAGGATGCAGCAAGGCAAATACAAAAGAAAATCATTGAAAAGCAGGTTCCTGCTGAAATTTTCAAATTGGAAGACAGCTATTATCTATTCTTGGGAACGGCAGAGAGTCTAGCTGCAAGTAAGGAGCTGGCCTTGTTCTTAAAGTCCTATGATGTGGACGTATATTGGAAGGAAATTGATTTTGAAGCGGCCGGGACAAGCCAGGAAGATGAGAAAACCCTCGATAAGATGAAGGCGATATACGCTTCGTTGGCAGAAACATCCGCAACAAAGCTTCGTGGAAAGGGAGGGATGGTAAACGAAGAAACCCTGAAAAAAAACATGGATGAACTGAAGACGGTGAAATTATCGCCGGAGTTTTCGAAAATGAACGATGACCTGACTGCTGCCGCAAAGTCGATTGACGAATATGGGACTTCCAAAAATGAAGAAAAGCTATTCCAGGCTCAAGAAAGTCTGCTTGATTTTTTATTGAATTTCCAAAACATATCGAGTTAAGTAAAGAAAAAAAGGGGAGCTGCCTAATGGGACAAGCTCCCCAATATGAAACCATCTGTGACACCTTTTTTATTTTCCGGGAAATACTTACAGGCATTTGTCGATTCCTAGTAAACAATAATTGTGGATTGCAACATAATTTGGTAGGATAGATATTGTATCTCCCTATGTAAAGAAAGGTGACTTTTATATTATGCATCCATTGATTTTAGCTTCTTCATCACCACGTCGTAAAGAACTTCTACAATTTCTTCAAATCCCCTTTGAAAGCATGAATTCCAATGTCGATGAAAGTATTGATGAAAACATGTGTCCTGATGCAGCGGTGAAAGAACTGGCCTCCCGTAAAGCGGAAGCCATCGCAGCAAAATTTCAGGAAAGCTGGGTGATCGGCTCGGATACCGTTGTTGTCCTTGATGGTGAGATATTGGGTAAGCCGACAAGCCGGGCGGATGGAAAAAGAATGCTGGAAATGTTATCAGGACGGACACATGAAGTATACACAGGTGTCGCCATCCTATTCGGCAAGCATCGCAGAGTATTCGCAGAAAAAACGGAAGTGACATTTTGGGAGCTGCCAGAAGCTGAAATCGAACGTTATCTGGATAGCGGTGAACCCTTTGACAAAGCTGGCGGCTATGGGATTCAAGGATACGGATCTCTTCTTGTCGAACAAATCAAAGGGGACTATTTCTCAGTCGTTGGGCTTCCGGTCTCAAGACTGGCCCGGGAACTTAAAGCGATGCAGGAAGAGTTAGGATAAGATAATTTGATTTCGTCTGGCATCTTCCCTTTTCTAAGGAAGGGTTGATTTTTTGAGCGAAAAAATGTTAATACGGGATTACCCGAAAGAAGAGAGGCCGCGCGAAAGGTTTCTGCAGGACGGGCCGCAAAGTCTCTCCAATCAGGAATTGCTTGCTTTGCTACTCAGGACGGGGTCAAGGGAGGAATCAGTCCTGCAACTATCCGGCAGGCTCATCAATTCCTTCAAGGGCCTGCGCTTGCTAAAAGAAGCCTCTGTGGAAGAACTGACCGTGATCAAAGGGATTGGTGAAGCAAAAGCGATTCAAATCCTGGCCTCTGTCGAACTTGGCAGGAGAATTAACAATTTGAATGATCAAGACCGTTATGTGATTCGATCTCCTGAAGATGGAGCCAATTATTGCATGGAAGAAATGCGGTTTTTATCACAGGAACATTTCGTCTGTCTCTATTTAAATACGAAAAATCAAGTGCTTCAAAAAACTACGGTATTCATCGGCAGCCTCAATGCCTCGATCGTGCATCCGCGCGAGGTTTTTAAAGAGGCTTTCAAAAGGTCCGCTGCCTCTATCATCTGTCTTCATAACCACCCCTCCGGAGACCCCTCTCCCAGCAGAGAAGATATTGAAGTGACGAAAAGGTTAGTCGAATGTGGTAAAATAATCGGGATTGAAATATTGGACCACATCATTATCGGGGAACATAAATATGTTAGTTTGAAGGAAAAAGGTTATTTATGACACTATCAAAATTTTTGACGATACGATATAATATTGTTTATGATTTTTAAAAGAGGAAACTTTTTCAAAGGGTCTTATTGTCAAAAAACGACAAATTATTATTTGAACTTATAAAAAGGCATTTTTGTTTACGAAAGGGAGATACCATAATGTTTGGAATTGGCGCTAGAGATATAGGGATTGATTTAGGAACGGCGAATACGCTTGTTTATGTAAAAGGAAAAGGTATCGCTGTACGTGAACCATCGGTTGTAGCTGTGCAAACAGATACAAAGCAAATCGTTGCAGTCGGAAACGATGCGAAAAACATGATCGGCCGTACACCTGGTAACGTGGTAGCCCTTCGCCCGATGAAGGATGGAGTAATTGCTGATTATGAAACGACGGCTACCATGATGAAGTACTATATGAAGGAAGCTCAAAAGAAGGGCGTATTCGGCAACAAGCCATATGTCATGATTTGTGTGCCTTCTGGAATTACGGCAGTTGAGCAGCGTGCAGTCATCGATGCAGCTAGACAAGCAGGAGCCCGTGACGCATATCCTATCGAAGAACCGTTTGCAGCAGCAATCGGTGCAGACCTTCCGGTTTGGGAGCCTACAGGAAGCATGGTCGTTGATATCGGCGGAGGAACGACGGAAGTGGCAATCATTTCCCTTGGCGGAATCGTTACAAGCCAATCGATCCGTATTGCCGGTGACGAAATGGATGATGCCATTATCGTTTACATCCGTAAGAACTACAATTTGATGATCGGTGAGCGGACTGCTGAAGCGATCAAAATGGAAATTGGTTCTGCTGGAGACACGGAAGGCGTAGAAAACATGGAAATTCGCGGACGTGACCTATTGACTGGATTACCGAAAACGATCGAAATCACAGCTGAGGAAATATCCAAAGCATTAAGCGACACAGTTTCTGCAATTGTGGATTCCGTGAAAAACACTTTAGAGAAAACACCACCTGAATTAGCCGCTGACATCATGGACAGAGGCATTGTATTGACAGGCGGGGGTGCTTTGCTGCGCAATCTGGATAAAGTCATCAGTGAAGAAACGCAAATGCCGGTGATCATCGCTGAAAATCCGCTGGATTGTGTTGCAATCGGAACGGGAAAAGCGCTTGACCACATTCATTTATTCAAGACTAAATCAAGAGATTCGCGATAAGCATTACTTCTCAAATAGGGCCGGCTCAACAAAAGGTGCAATTTTGAGCCGGTTTTTCTTATGTTTTGCAGTTTAATTTAAATCAAAGTGTAATTTTAAGACAATAGAGTAAATTTTAGATAGAGGTGTAATCACCATGCCACAGTTTTTTAATAAAAAACTCCTTCTCTTGCTCGTTAGTATTATCGTTCTCGTGGCATTGATCGGTTTTTCATTAAGGGAGAGAGAAGAGTTGACTTGGCCGGAGCAATTCCTGAAAGATACGACAGGCTGGGTAGGAAATGTGTTTAATAAGCCAGTATCGGGTATAACAGGTTTTGTAGGGGGCTTAAAAGACCTTCAACATACATACGATGAAAACAAAAAATTGAAAGCCCGCTTGGATGAATACGTATTATTGAAAACCCAAGTCCAAGATTTAAAGGAAGAAAATGAAGAACTTCGCGATAACCTCAAAAAAGAAGATGACCTGCGGAAGTATTCGCCCACTCAGGCGACGGTCATTGGACGTAATCCTGACCGCTGGCATGAAATGCTGACGATCAATAAAGGGAAGCGTAATGGGGTAGAAAAAAATATGGCAGTCATCACGTCCAATGGGTTAGTCGGTAAGGTGAAATCAGCGACGGATTTCACGGCCTCGGTTCAACTTTTAAGTTCGATCGATAAAGCCAACCGTGTCTCAGCCATCGTTCAAGGTGATGATAAAGCATATGGCTTGATTGAAGGATTCGATGATAAAAAGAACCTTTTGCTGATGAAACGGATTCCATATGATAAAAAGATCAAGAAAAATTCATTGGTCATCACATCCGGTTATGGAGGGATCTTTCCGAAAGGTCTGCTGATCGGGAAAGTTGTCGATGTCAAAGTGGATCAATATGGATTGAACCAGACCGCATATATTGAACCTTCGACGGATTTTTATGATATTAATAATGTTATGGTCGTTCAGCGCGAAGTGGACGGTGTACCGAAAGAAAGTGAAGGGGAGGATGAAGCTGAGTGAGATATTTCATCCTTTCTTTTATAGCCTTGGTTTTTTTTGTATTTGAAAGCATCTTCGCCCAGATGTTCGCTGGAGATGCATTCGGGTCCGATAAAATCCTCGTGCCCCATTTCATGATGATTTTCGTTTTTTTCCTGACCATGTACGGGTCCAGGAAAATGGGTATGCTTTATGGGGCGATTCTTGGATTGACTTATGATGTTGTATATACGGAAATCCTTGGGACTTACATGTTCCTGCTGCCTTTTCTTGCCTATCTGATATCGAAAAGCATGAAAATCCTGCAAAATAATATTTTGATTGCCTGCCTTACTGCGCTTTTATTCACGGCAGTTTTAGAGGTCGTCATTTTTCAGATGAATATCATCCTATCTTTTGCAGATATGGGATTTGGTGAATTTGCGGAACGGAGATTGATTCCGACATTATTATTGAATCTAGCGTTCATTATCATCAGCTGCTATCCTTTAAAGAGAATGATTGAAAAGCTTGATTTGCAAAGAGAAACGGAATAACGTTCCTGTGTCTTAAGAAGCAGGTGGGAAATGTATTTTCTCTTTTCCGTGTACGTAGAAAAAGGAAATTTGTTTTCCTATGTCGAATTATATTTCATTGAGGTGAAACAAACGTCATGAATAAAAGAATTCAGCAAAATGTCATGATTAAGGGAACAAAAGACGGGTTTATGCTTCATCTCGATGATTCTTGCTCATTTTCCGAATTATTGAAAGAGTTAGAAGTGAAGCTTTCGGCAAACTATCAGTTTCAAGAAAATGACCCGTCCATTTCCGTAAAAGTACATACAGGGAACCGCTATCTTGATGAACAACAAGAAGAAAAGATTAAAGAGGTCATCCATAAAAAGAAGAAGCTTTTCGTAGATGAGATGATTTCGAATGTCCTGACGAAGGATGAAGCGAAACGATGGAAAGATGAAAACCAAGTGACGACCGTGACCAAGGTCATAAGGTCGGGACAGGTTTTTGAAGTTCCCGGAGACTTACTTTTAATTGGGGATGTCAATCCCGACGGAACGGTTCGTGCGGGTGGCAACATATATATCATGGGACAGCTAAAGGGAATAGCCCATGCCGGTTATAAAGGGAATAATGAGGCCATAATAGCAGCCTCTGTCATGAAGCCTGCCCAACTGCGCATTGCCGGACAAGTGAATTTATCTCCTGACCAATATACGAAATGGGGACATGACTTGGAATGCGCCTTCATGGATGAAGAAGAAAATATCATTATAGAAAAACTGCAAGTCTTAAAGAAATATAGACCTAATTTAAATAGATTAGAAGGGGGTCTCTAATCGTGGGAGAGGCAATAGTTATAACATCCGGTAAGGGTGGTGTCGGGAAAACGACCACCTCCGCCAATTTAGGAACATCTTTAGCTCTTCTAGGCAAGAAGGTTTGCTTGATTGATACGGATATTGGTCTTCGGAATTTGGATGTGATCATGGGATTGGAAAATCGCATCATCTATGATTTGGTCGATGTGGTCGAAGGGCGCTGTAAGATACACCAGGCGCTCATTAAGGATAAACATTTCGAGGATTTGCTTTATTTGCTTCCAGCTCCACAAAATAGTGATAAAACAGTGGTGAATGAAGAGCAGATGAGGAAACTCATAAGCGATATGAAGCCTGACTATGATTATGTCATCATTGATTGCCCTGCAGGCATTGAACAGGGCTTCAGGAATGCCATAGCTGGTGCGGATAAGGCAATCATCGTTACGACTGCAGAGAGACCGGCTGTCAGGGATGCAGACCGTATTATTGGCTTGCTTGAAAAAGAAGAGCATATTGAACCGCCTCAATTGATCATCAACCGGATTCGCGGCCATTTGCTACATGAGGATGAAGAAATGGACATCGATGGAGTTGCCGATTTTCTTAAGATTGATTTGATCGGCGTTATTCCTGATGATGACCAAGTCATTGTGGCAGCGAATAAAAAGGAACCCATTGCCTATAATCCGGACAATAGAGTTTCGCTTGCCTATCGGAACATTGCCAGAAGGATCCTTGGTGAATCTGTGCCCTTGACTCCAATTGGCAGCGAACCAAAGGGCTTCATGTCCAAATTGAAAAAATTCTTTAGCGTGCGGTAAATCTATATTCTTTTTGTCAGGAAGCGGGGAGCATTTGATGCCCTCGCTTTTTTTTTATGCTTCTTGCAAAATAAAAAAGGCAAGCCATATACTGGCCTGCCTGATCTATATGCTAAAAATGCAGCGCGGGTTATCCGCGTCTTCCGCCTCTTCCGCCGCGTTTTGACTCGGTGCTGCGTTTAAGAGTCGATAAATTTTCTTCACTAGTCTTTAAAAAGCGAACCATTTTATCTTCGAAATTTTCCTTTGGTTGGAAATTACCTTTTGAACGAAAATCTTTAGAACGGCTATCCCCTTGGCGTGGTGGGCGTTTGGTATAAGAAGAGGTTTGCCCTTCGGGTCTATCTATAGCCTTTTTGATGGACAAGGCAGTTTTTCCGTCTTTCTCACTAATCACTTTTACTTCAATTTGGTCGCCTACTTTAAGATGGTCATTTACGTCTTTTACATAGCTATCTGCTACCTCACTGATATGCACAAGACCTGTTGAGCCTCCTGGTAATTCTACGAATGCTCCAAAATTAGTGATACCTGTTACTTTACCTTGTACTTTGCTGCCTATTTCGATTGACATAAAAAAATGTTCCCCCTCGATAATGTTAAAACCACTTTATTATAACAAATTTCGGGGAACAATATCAATCTCAATTATTCGATTTTCTGAATCAATAACCGAATCTCCTTGGAAATTCATAAGTTTCCGGATGATTTTTCATTGGAAAAAAATTTTTCAGGGATGTGCAGAAAGAAAATCTTTTCTCCGTCATAGTCTGGACAAGTTGCTCATACGTTGTAATATAGCGCTTTGACATGAGCAGGGGGGAAATCTGGAATGGATGATCGCAGGAAAGATATCCGAAATCGTATCGCCAAGAGACGCAAGTTCAATGATAAACCGGCAGGTGGCAGTAGTTGGACGGAGATCCATAATGAGGAACCATATGGGATTGATTCATATAACGGGTATTCCGAGAAAGATCATCCGCTCTTCAAGAAAGAATATTTTTTCTTTAAAATCCTTGCCAGTGTATGCCTGTTCTTGATTATCGCTGTGATGTTCAAACACCCTTCTGTAAGGCTGGACCCTGCCAGAAGTTTTGTCACGGAGAATATGAACAAGGAATTTCAATTCGCTTCAATCTCCAACTGGTATGAAAGTGCGTTTGGTAAACCGATCGCTTTTTTACCGAATGAAGCCGATAAGGAAACCGTTGATTCGAATGGAGAATATGCAATGCCAGCCTCTGCGAAGATTACCCAAAACTTCGAGACGAACGGTGAGGGAATCATATTGGAAACGAGCAAAGGCTCAAAGGTCGAAGCCGTAAATGAAGGGGTAGTCATTTTTGCCGGTGAAAAGGAGGGGATTGGAAAGACGGTCGTCATTCAGCATGCCAATAAAAGTGAATCTTGGTATGGGCAGCTGGAAGGAATTGATGTGAAATTGTATGAGTTCGTTAAAAAGGGCAATGAAGTCGGACAGGTTACACTAAGTGAAGATGGATCCAAGGGCAGATTTTATTTGGCGATAAAAGAAAATGATGCTTTCGTCGATCCTAAAAAGGTGATTTCCTTTGAGTGAATATGGGAAATTACTGTTTAAAATCAGGGTGCACCCGACATTGTGGTTTGTCATTGGCATCGCCATCCTCACTGCCCATTTCGTTGAAGTGATGATGCTGTTGCTCATCGTCTTCATTCATGAAATGGGGCATGCTGTCTGTGCCCAGCATTTCAAATGGCGGATAAAGTCAATCCAGCTGCTTCCTTTTGGCGGGGCTGTCGAGACTGAGGAGTACGGAAATAAGAGTTTGAAGGAGGATTTGGCGGTGGTGCTTGCCGGTCCGCTTCAACATGTTTGGCTCATTGGTGCAGCTTTTTTGCTCTATTTCTTTTCTATCATTCCATATGAGCTGTATCAGCCTTTTTTGTATATGAATCTTATGCTGCTGATTTTTAATCTGCTGCCAATTTGGCCCTTGGACGGTGGACGGCTGCTATTCATCGGTGTATCCCTATACTGCACCTTTCTGGAAGCGCAGAAACATACACTTCACTTTTCTGCAGTATTCGCTGTCCTGGCTTTTTTGACCTGGATCATTCTGGATCCGCTCAATTTGAACATCTGGCTCATCATCTTTTTCATAAGTCTCTCACTCGTCATGGAATGGCGGCAGAGGTATTATGCTTTCATCCGCTTTCTTTTGCAGCGCCATTACGGGCATACGAATGATTTAGCGAAACTGAAGCCAATCTCGGTGGATTCACAAGAACCGATTTATAAAGTGCTGGAACTGTTTCAACGCGGTTGTAAACACCCCGTCATCATCATGAAAAACGGGAAAGAGAGCGGCTCGTTGGATGAAACGGAAATCCTTCACGCCTATTTTTCCGAGAAAATGACAAACGGGAAAATCGGCGACCTATTATATTCTTATTAAATATGTTATCCTTTCTTCAAATTGAGGAGAGGATTTTTTTTGATGAAAAAAATGATCGCGAACCTAGCTTCACGCGAAAAAAGAGTGGCTGTACTAGAGAATGGTGTTTTACGTAAACTTGAAATCATGCCGCCTCAAAAGCGCAGTACGGTCGGTAATATTTATCTTGGGAAAGTGACGAAGGTTTTACCGGGAATGGATGCCGTCTTCATTGATTATGGTGCAGAGAAGAATGGTTTTTTACACCGTGACGAGATTCCCTCTTTCCAGCTGACAAAAAAAAGTGATGGGAAAACATCCATCGGTCAATTTGTCCATCAGGGAGAAAAGCTGCTAGTTCAGGTGACTCGGGATGAAACGGGCACCAAAGGAGCTAAATTGACTGGGCTGATCGAGTTTTCAACAGAATCCCTCGTATACATACATGGAATAGATTATGTTGGTGTTTCAAAGAAATTCAAAAACAATGATCTTCAAAAGCAGTGGCGGGAAACGGCCTTGCAGCATAAAAATCCTGATGAGGGATTGATTGTCCGCACCTCGATGGAGAACGAAAGTGAATCGGTATTCCTTGACAGGTTAACTGGATTGCGGGAGCTCTATAAAGGGCTTGAAGTTAAGGCTGCGTCCTTTAAGGCCCCGTCCATACTCTATGAGAGGGACGCATACCTTGACATGATCATTTCTGAAATGTCTTCGGGAACGGCGACAGGGGAACTTGCCATCGATGATTTCGAGGCTTATCTGGAGTTGAAAAAGTGGATACAGGAAAACCGTAAGGAGTGGGATATATCCCATGTATCGGGTCCAAAGAATATTTTTTCCGAATGGAATGTCGAAGCGCAAGTTGAGAAAATGGCCAAGAAAATCGTTTGGCTAGAGAATGGCGGATATTTAATTTTTGAAGAAACGGAAGCTTTCACCGTAATCGATGTCAATTCAGGTAAGTTCACCGGCAAGGTGGCGAAGGAAGCAACATTGTTTGCGGTTAATCAGGCTGCGGCGAAAGAAGTCGCCCGTCAACTGAGATTGAGGAATATCAGCGGGATCATCTTGATAGATTTCATCAATATGGACAATTCACGGCATGAGCAGGAAATCATCGATATCGTCAAAAAGGAAGCGGTGAGGGATGAGAAGCGAATCCAGGTCATCGGCTTTACGGAATTGGGCATTTTACAAATGACGAGAAAACGAACCTCCCCGTCTTTAAGTGAAATGATGTCGGTACCATGCCCGGTGTGCAGTGGAAGCGGTAAAATCGAGAGCCCGGAAACGGTGGCCTTCCGGTTGGAACGGGAACTGCTGGAACACAGGAAGACGGATGATGAAGCAGTCTGGGTGGAGGTCAGTAAAGCGGTGGCGGACGTGCTGCTTGGTGAAAAAGAATCATATCGGCCGGCACTGGAGGAATTGATCGCTAAAAAGATATACCTATCTTTTATCCCAGGTTCGAGGAATGCCTATTCCATCAAGCGCTTCGGAAGCATTCAGGAAATCGGGAGGGCTTTCGAGTGAAGAGCGGGAATTCTAATAAATATATTGACAGCCTTTCCTGTTTCATGTTAGGATTTTAATGTTATGTTTGTAGCACCCGTGCTACAACCGCTCAACAACAGGTTTTAAGCTTTTGCCTTTCTGGTAAAACGCCTGTGATTGGCGAGTCTGAGACATTTAAGGAGGTGCAAGTATGTACGCAATTATCGAAACTGGCGGTAAACAAATTAAAGTAGCAGCTGGCGAAGCGGTTTACATTGAAAAATTAAACGCAGAAGCAGGCGAAACTGTTACATTTGACAAAGTTTTATTCGTAGGTGGCGAAGACGTGAAAGTCGGTGCTCCACTAGTGGAAGGCGCTACTGTAACAGGTACTGTCGAGAAACAAGGTAAGCAAAAGAAAATCACTGTTTTCAAATACAAAGCGAAGAAAAACAATCGTAAAAAACAAGGTCATCGTCAACCATACACAAAAGTTGTTATCGAAGCAATCAACGCGTAAGGGCTGATTCTAGATGATTAAAGTTGTCTTTGATGCTCCGCAGGAACGGATTACTTCGTTCACCTTAAGCGGACATGCTAATTTTGCTAAAAAAGGTTCAGATATCGTTTGTGCAGGTGTATCGGCTGTTTCCTTCGGGTCAGTCAATGCGATTATGTCCTTAACGGATGTAGAGCCTGAGATTGAGCAAGGGAGAGAGGGCGGCTATCTTCGCTGCGTTATTCCGGCGAATCTTTCACCGGAATCCGAAGAAAAGGTGCAGCTGCTCTTGAACAGTATGCTCATATCACTGCAAACTATCGAACGTGATTATGGTAAATACATGAAAATTATCCTCAACCAATAGGAGGTGGAACAAATGTTAAGATTAAATCTTCAGTTCTTCGCTTCGAAAAAAGGAGTAGGTTCTACAAAGAACGGACGTGACTCTCAATCTAAGCGTCTTGGCGCTAAACGTGCAGATGGTCAATTCGTTTCTGGTGGTTCTATCCTTTACCGTCAACGCGGAACAAAAATCTATCCAGGTGAGAACGTAGGCCGTGGTGGAGACGATACTCTATACGCTAAAGTAGACGGTGTTGTTAAATTCGAACGTTTCGGACGTGACCGTAAAAAAGTAAGCGTATATCCAGTTGCACAAGAAGCATAATTGGCATCTTTGAACAGAGGCTGACTCAAAAGGGTCTGATTCCTTCTACAAGACACTATATACCGCGTCATTTTTAATAATGGTATGTTATATAGTGATGAAGGGGTCCGGCCCTTTATTTATACTATAGGAACGAACCAGCATTTTGCAGGAGACTTTAGTCATTAGTATAAGGAAAACAACCTCTGACTTACAAATGGCTCGCCAATAGGCGGGCTTTCTTAAACTTTCAGGGGGGAAATCCAAGAATACTCATCCATCCGATTTGGTTAAACCAAATAGACACTCCAATTCAACTATAATATCTCCAATTGGTGCATAAATAAGGCCCATTCTCTTTTTTAGTTCAAATGGCTCTACCATCGTCCAAAGAACTCAGGGTGTGCGGCTGTATTTTTTGGACGGGGGCTTTCATGTGAAGGCATGTGAATCAAGCTTCATTTCCTGTTTGTTGTTTTTTTGATATACTGTACAAATGGAAGTATTCAACATGATAGAGCCGAAAAAAGTTTCTTTATCATAATTGAAGGTGTTAATAATGGATAAAAATTGGACGACTATTGAAACTCTGCGTCAAACCAGGCATGACTGGCTGAATAAAATTCAAATCATCAAAGGGAATCTGGAGTTGAACAGAATCGATCGTGTCAAGGGCATCATTGATGAAATCATTGTTGAAACCCAGAATGAAGCACGCCTTTCCAGTTTGAATTTACCTAAATTCACCGAGATGCTGTTGACGTCGAATTGGAATAATGGATCCTTTTATTGCGAATATGAAATCATTGATGTTTTTGAAGGCTCAACTGAGATGGACGGGCTGATGTATCGCTGGACAAACGATTTCTTTAAAATTCTGGATAAGAATCTGGATCCGTTTTTTGAAAATATACTGGCTGTTTCCATGTGTAAAAAAGAAGTGAGCGATATGCACTGTTCATTTCATATGCAAGGCAGGTTCATTGATCAATCCCCAGTGATCGAGTTTTTGGAAAGTTCATTGACGGCCGAGCAATCAATAGAAATTCTTGAATGTATTGAGGATGAAATATTTTTTAAGATGGATATTAACTTTTAGAGAAGTATACAGCAAGAAATGACTTGCAGAAAACAAGGAAGTGATAGCATGTTTGTCGATCAAACGAAAGTCTATGTAAAAGGCGGAGACGGTGGTAACGGGATAGTTGCTTATCGTCGTGAGAAATTCATACCTAAAGGCGGACCTGCTGGCGGAGATGGCGGTAATGGGGCCAATGTCGTTTTTGAAGTGGAAGAAGGCTTGCGTACATTAATGGATTTCCGTTATCAACGTCACTTTAAGGCACCTCGCGGAGAACATGGCATGTCCAAAAACATGCATGGTGCGGCTGCAAAGGATATGGTCATCAAGGTTCCACCAGGCACGGTTGTCATTGATGATAAAACGAAGGAAGTCATTGCTGATTTAGTTGAGCACGGGCAACGCGCCATTATCGCCAAGGGTGGCCGCGGAGGCCGGGGAAATTCCCGCTTTGCAACACCTGCCAATCCTGCACCTGAAATCGCTGAGAACGGCGAACCGGGCCAAGAACGCGATATAGTCATGGAATTGAAACTATTGGCTGATGTCGGTTTGGTTGGTTTCCCAAGTGTAGGGAAATCCACGTTGCTTTCTGTCGTATCAGCAGCAAGGCCTAAAATTGCCGAATACCATTTTACGACGATCGTACCGAACCTGGGAATGGTGGAAACGGAAGATCACCGTAGCTTTGTCATGGCCGATTTACCTGGTCTGATCGAAGGCGCTTCAGAAGGTGTGGGCCTTGGACATCAATTCCTGCGCCATATTGAAAGAACAAGGGTAATCGTTCATGTAATCGATATGTCGGGTCTTGAAGGCCGGGATCCATATGAAGACTATCAAACAATCAATAAAGAGTTGGAAGAGTATAACCTGCGCTTGACTGAACGTCCGCAAATCATTGTAGCAAGCAAAATGGATATGCCGGACTCAGAAGATAACTTAGCGGCATTCAAAGAAAAGCTGGAAGAAGACTATCCTGTCTTCCCGATTTCTGCCGTGACGCGTGAAGGGATCCGTGAGCTTCTTTATGCAATTGCCGATAAAATCGAAGAGACGCCTGAGTTCCCTCTTGAACATGAAGAAGAGAATACTGGAATCCACCGGGTTCTATATAAACATACATCACAGTCTGATGAATTTAACATTGAACGCGAACCCGATGGCAGTTTTGCCGTATCAGGATTCAAGATCGAGCGTCTATTCAAAATGACTGACTTCACCCGTGATGAGTCCGTGCGTCGTTTCGCCAGACAGCTTCGATCATTCGGAGTCGACGAAGGCCTTCGCCAAAAAGGTGCGACAAATGGCGATATCGTCCGTATCCTTGAATATGAATTTGAATTTGTTGATTGATTGTAAACCATGATGGCAGGCAAAAGGAGGCGTGCGAAGTTTGAATAAGGCCGATCAGAAGTTTTTCCTCGTTCGAGAGGATGTCCTTCCCGAAGCGATGAAAAAAACGCTGGATGCAAAAGAAATGATTGAACGGGGAAAAGCAGAATCAGTTTGGGAAGCGGTAAAGCGAGTGGACCTAAGCAGGAGTGCATTTTACAAATACCGTGACACGGTTTTTCCGTTTCATACAGTTGTTAAGGAAAAGCTGATTACACTGTTCTTCTATCTCGAAGATCGTTCTGGTACTCTATCGGAGCTCTTACGGCTCGTCGCCTCATCCGGTTGCAACATCATGACCATCCACCAAACGATTCCTTTGCAGGGACGTGCAAATGTCACCCTATCCCTTAATACGGGTGGGATGACGATGGATATTGATGATCTGCTTACTAAACTGCGTAAAATGGAGTTCGTCGAAAAAGTCGAAATCATTGGTAACGGCGCATGAAAACAGCCTGTACATTTCAGATGTACAGGCTGTTTTCATTTGTAAGAGGAAATTAACGATTAAGTATTGTAAAAAATCAGAAAATGGCATAACATAAACAGTAGATTTTCCGTGAGAAGGAGTTTATAATATGACATCAAAAATTGCATTTCTTGGACCAAAAGCAACATTCACGGATTTAGCTGTATCGCGACTATTTCCTAATGATATAAAAATACCGATGAACACGATTCCGGACTGCCTTGATGCTGTTCGGGACGGGGAAGTGAATCACGCGCTCGTGCCGATCGAGAATGCTTTGGAGGGCTCGGTAAATATAACGATGGATTACTTAGTCCATGAAGTCACATTACCGATGAAAGGCGAAGTGACGATTCCAATCCAACAGCATTATATGGTGCATCCAGATCATGCATATCCTGGTTTCAAACCTGACATGGTTTATTCGCATTCCCATGCCATTGCTCAATGCCGCAAATTTCTACATAATGAGCTAAGGGGCATTCCATATGAGTATGTCACATCCACTGCAGCCGCTGCGAAGATGGTGATGGAGAATCCCGATATCAATATTGCTGCGATTGCAAATGATATGGCTGCGGAAGAGTACGGTTTGACGATTGTAAAACAAAATATTCACGATTACGAACATAATCACACCAAGTTTATCGTCGTATCCAACAGTGAAGTCGACTTTGAAGGGCATTTGACCGTTGAAGGGGACAAGAAAACGACCTTGATGATTCAGCTGCCTGCTGACCACTCAGGACAGCTGCACCAAGTCCTTTCCGCTTTTTCCTGGAGGAAACTGAACCTTTCCAAGATTGAATCGAGACCAATGAAAACAGGATTGGGCAATTACTTCTTCATCATCGACATCGAAATGTCTCTTGATGATGTCCTCATCCCAGGAGCGATCTCTGAGCTCGAGGCCTTAGGATGTACGGTTTCGATCATGGGAAGCTATTCATGCTTTAAAGTCCGAACTGGTGTACCGCAACGATGAATGATAAATGGTATAACCTCAGCTGAGTTTTATACAATGAATAAGAAGGGTGCCCCGGGAGTATTTCCGGGGCATTTTTTGTGTTCGTTAAGATTTATAATTCAATATATAGCAATAGACAGGAAGAAATGCTATTCATTATTTGATTTTGAGGAAGATGGTTTTAAAGTTTTTCATGATAAAAAGAGCCTATGATTCTGGATGGAAAACAAACACCGATTGTGATGAACGCAAATACAATAAGTAAATCCAGTTAGTCCGCCTGTGGAAATGGGAACAGTAATACATACGTTGATGACTAAATCAGTGGAAGCACCTTTTTTATTAAAAATGCAGAGAGAGGATGGTGGTCAGCAGAGATGGATAATCAATTCAATTTTGTTGCAGGCGATTGGGAATTAGATGCAAGCGATAGGCGGAATTGCCGAACTTAAAAATAGTGTTCTAGAAAAAGACCAAGAAAAGGATGAAAAGGAAGAAGAGCAAGATAAGGAGCAGGAACTACAAAATATCAATATCCTTATATGGAAGAGAAGCCATCTGATGCTGAATTAATCCAAGCGACGGGAGGCTGGGTTCAGGCGGTCGGTTCCGTCATTAGTCTTATCGGGCAGTTGAGAAGTAACGAGGAAGAAAACTCCGGGGAAGGCAGCTCAAATGAAAGCAATTCCGTTGATGAGTGAGCATAATGGCCAATAAAAAAATCCTCAAAAGACATGGCTTTTGAGGATTTTGCGTTCATTCAATCGACTAAAATGCCAGCATCCCTTAGAGCACACTCCGCTTCGTCGAGCAATTCTTCAGATGCTGCGCTTAGTGTATGGAGATGGATGCCGCTCGTCAGTTCCGATAAAAAAGATGCGTTCGTTGCCGTCACCCTTGAAAGGAATTGCTGAACTTCCTTCCGGCTGCTGACCATGATGGAAGCGGTTAGGTCGCCGTATACGGGGTGCTCGATTTTGACATCTTTAACCGTGATGCCAATATCCACGAGTAAATATAGCTCTTCTTGGGTCCGCGAAGGATCGTGTTGGCAAGCAATGATCCTTTCCGGCTTTTGCGTGCTCCCCGTTTGTAAGTACAGATAGCCTTGGCTCGTGGCAATGATAGGTTCATTCCGCGCTTTCAGGAGGGTTATGTCACCAACGATAACCTGCCGGCTTACATTCGTTATCTGCGAAAGCTCGCTGCCCGTTACAGGCTCCGCGCTTGTTTGCAATAAATGTAAGAGTTTCGTCCGTCTTTCTTCCCCGAGTAATTTCTTTCTTTCCATAAACATTCACCTCTTTAATTACAAACATTCTAACACAGTTTGGAGGGTTTTATCGAATGGCAGCTATTCCTTCGATGCATTCCGCCAACTTGTGAATGTCGTCCGCCGTCGTGTTTTTGCCAAAGGAAAGGCGGACGAATTGATGGGCTTCATCTTTGCTTTTCCCAATGGCCATCATCGTTTTTGAAGGATCCTGTTTACCGATTTGACAGGCGCTTCCCGTCGAAACAGCGAATCCTTTCTGGTTTAATTCCAGCATGATGTACTGTCCTTGCAATCCAGCGAAGGTCAGCGCCAGAATGTGAGGTAATTGCTCGCTTTTTGCTTCGATGATTTGAAAATCAATTTTCCTTTCCATTAGCCGTTGGATCAATTGCATCCTAAGTGTGGAAATCCGTTTCCGTTCATCTTCCATGATATCCCCCAATTTCTTGGCAGCGGTTACGAAGGAAGCAATTCCGGGGACGTCCACTGTTCCTGGTCTGAAACCATATTCATGAGTGATATTCGGTACCGAAGGCTTCAACCGGTGGATGTCCGGGAAAATGACGGCCCCAGTCCCTTTTGGACCATAAACTTTATGACTGGAAACGGATAATCCATCACATGAGGCAGCTATCTTCCCGAGCGGTAATTTAGCAAATGATTGGACACAATCCACATGAAAAAAAGCCTGGTGTTTTCGAACGATTTCACTTATTTGTTCAATGGGTTGAATGACCCCGATTTCCGAATTCACATGCTGGACAATGACCAAGCATGTTTTCTCCGACATACATTCCTGCAAATGTTCAATATCAACCCGGCCATCTTTCAAATGCCTTAAATAAGTAACCTCGAATCCTTCTTGTTCAAGTTTTTCAACGAAATTGGCAAGAGATGCATGTTCAGTTCTGCTTACAATCAAGTGGTTCTGCCAGGATGGTTTCGAAGCGATGAATGTATCGATGGCAAGCATGTTGCTTTCTGATCCGCCGCTCGTAAAGATGATTCCTTCCTTTTTTATGTTCAGCATTTCTGCGAGTTGCTGCCGTGACATATCCAATAAACGTGCCGCTTCAGAGCCAATATCATGCAAACTGCTCGCATTCCCGAAAAACTTCCGGGAAGCTTGGCTGAATACGTCGAGAGCCTCCTCATCAATCGGAGTTGTTGCGGCGTAATCCAAATAAATCAAGAAATCACTTCCATCCTTTAATCTTAAAAAACTCTTGATAATAGTTTAATAATATGTAAATATAGTTGTCAAGACACCTGTCGTAAACAGGAGGAATGAAATAATGGTAAAAGCGGAAATCATCGTGATAGGCAGCGGGATTGCTGCCTTGAAAACGGCATTGGAAGCAAGTGAACATAAGCATGTGATACTCATCACAAAATCAAATATCCGTCATGGTAATTCTTATTTAGCACAGGGCGGGATTGCTGCTGCAATATCTGATCGTGACCGAGTATCCTTTCATAAAAAAGATACGCTGGCGGCTGGTCAGCGATATAACAAGGTGAAGGCAGTGGAAAAACTCGTCGAAGAGGCACCTTCGGTTATAGCTGAACTTATTGATTCGGGTATGCGATTTGACCATGATGATGACGGAACTCTATTGCTTGGCATGGAGGGCGCCCACAGTGAACGAAGAATCCTTCATAGTCACGGGGATGCTACAGGAAAGTACATGATGGAACATCTTATAGGGCGCTTGAAAAAATCATCGATTACTGTGATGGAGAATGTTGCTGCAGTGGAGTTGATCATAGGGCAAGATGATTCTTGCATAGGAGTCAAAACACTTGATAAGGCAGGGGATCTTGTTGCCTATCATGCGGAACATACGGTTTTGGCTACAGGCGGCTGTGGTTCCCTATACCATTTCACTTCAAATTCACAAACGGTTTCAGGTGATGGAATCGCACTTGCATTCAAGGCCGGTGCAATAGTTCGTGACATGGAATTCATACAATTCCATCCGACCCTGCTTTTTGTGAATGGCAAAGCGAAAGGGCTCGTTTCAGAAGCGGTTCGCGGGGATGGTGCGAGATTAGTGACGGAAATGGGAAGGCCGATCATGGAGGATGTCCATAGCTTAAAAGATCTAGCACCAAGGCATATTGTTGCACAGACGATTTTTTCTTATTTGCAGCGTGGTGAAAAGGTATTTTTAGATATTTCGATGATTAAGGATTTTAAAAATCGTTTTCCGACAGTGAGCTCATTGTGTGAAAAAAGCGGGCTGGACCTTCAATTGGGGAAAATCCCGGTTGCACCAGGAAACCATTTTCTAATGGGAGGGATTGAAGTGGATGAATCGGGGCAAACCTCTGTACCCTCTTTGTATGCAGTTGGTGAAGTGGCATGCACTGGTGTACATGGTGCAAACCGATTGGCAAGCAACTCCCTTCTCGAAGGATTGGTTTTTGGAAATACGCTTGGCCGTTTCCTAGCTAAAGCCCCGGCAAGGTCGATACCGGAAGAGAAAGAGCAGTCCAAGAGTTCCAGTCAAATTTCCTTTTTACCTGATCTCACGACATTGCAGGAAAAATTAATGAATGAAGCGGGAATCGTTCGAAATGAAGCGGGTTTAACTCGACTGAAGGATTATCTTGAGACATTTAATATCGAAAAATTGCTGCATATGGAAGTAACGGCATTATCGATACAAGAAATAACGAAAATCAATGCCATAATCGTGGCGTGGCTGATTGCCGAATCCGCATTGACCAGAACGGAAAGCAGGGGCGGTCATTTCCGCAGTGACTATCCAAACGAGGATGACGCCCAATGGCTTGAAAATTCGGTTATCCTTGCTTGCACGGATGTAAAAAACCGAGTGAAAGGGAGACGACTATATGAATATATTGAAGCTTAAGCAGATGCTGCAACAATTTTTAATGGAAGATATAGGGGAATGCGATGTAACGAGTGATACGATTTTTGATCAAGGTGAACAAGGAACTTTGACATTCATCGCAAAAGAAGGCGGGGTCTTTAGTGGAGGGGACGTCATCAAGACGGGATTTGCATTGTTGGATGAGCAAATCGAGGTTTTCCTTTTTGTTCAAGATGGAGAAGTTTTCGAAGAAGGACAGCAGCTTGCGAAAATGACCGGCGATATGGCCTCCCTTTTAAAAGGGGAACGGGTCGTTTTGAATCTAGTGCAGCGTATGTCCGGCATTGCGACACAGGCTCATAAAGCTGCCATGATTTTAGCGGGGACGAAGACGAGAGCATGTGATACGAGGAAAACTACGCCAGGCCTGCGGATGCTTGAAAAATATGCGGTCCGTTCCGGCGGGGCATTCAATCACCGATATGGTCTGTATGATGCAGTCATGATAAAGGACAACCATATTTCTTTCGCTGGGTCCATAACGAAAGCGGTTCAAACGGTAAAATCCAAATTGGGACATACCACTAAAGTGGAGGTGGAAACGGAATCACCACAACAGGTGCTTGAAGCTGTGGAAGCCGGTGCAGATATCATCATGTTCGATAACCGGAGCCCCGAAGAAATCAAGCAACTGATTAAATTGGTTCCCGCCCACATCATAACTGAAGCTTCTGGAGGGATCCATTTAGACAATCTAGCCTCATATCGGGAAACAGGGGTAGATTATATTTCGTTGGGCAGCTTGACGCACAGTGTCAGAGTACTTGATATTAGCGCAAAGGTCAAAGAGCAGGAGGGGATATTGAAATGAACATTTTGGAGATGGCTAAAACAGCAGGAAATGCATTGCCTGAAAAGTATAAAACGATGACAAAGGAAGAGATGGAGAATCGGGTCCATGAGATTAAGAAACGACTGGGGAACCGTCTTTATATCCCAGGTCATCATTATCAACGGGAGGAAGTCATTCAATTTTCGGATTCAACGGGGGATTCACTTCAATTGGCCCAGCTTTCCGCGCAAAATCGCGAAGCGGATTATATCGTGTTTTGTGGCGTGCATTTCATGGCTGAAACAGCGGATATTTTGACGGAAGAAGGGCAGACGGTTATCCTTCCTGACATGCGTGCAGGCTGCTCCATGGCGGATATGGCCGATATTGAACAAACGGAACGGGCGTGGACAAAGCTTCAGGATTTATTTGGCGATACGATCCTTCCGCTAACTTATGTGAATTCCACTGCGGCCATCAAAGCTTTTGTAGGGAAAAATGGCGGGGCGACGGTGACGTCTTCCAATGCACAGGGGATGGTCTCGTGGGCCCTCTCGCAAAAAGAAAGAATCCTTTTTCTTCCCGATCAGCACCTTGGGAGGAATACCGCCTTTGACCTTGGAATCCCATTGAATGAAATGGCTGTCTGGGATCCGCATAAGGATGAATTGATCTATGAAGGGGAACTGGAAGATCTGAAGGTACTTCTTTGGAAAGGACATTGTTCAGTCCATGAAAATTTCACTACGGCGAATATTGAAACGCTTAGAGCGGAGCAGCCTGAAATGAATATCATCGTTCATCCCGAATGTCGCCGTGAGGTAGTCGCCTTGTCAGATTATGCGGGTTCGACATCGTATATTATAAATATGATCGAAAAAGCCGAACCAGGTAGTTCTTGGGCAATCGGCACGGAAATGAACCTTGTCAAGCGTCTTATCGCCAATAATCCTGACAAGAACATCATCTCGTTAAATCCGAATATGTGTCCATGTCTTACAATGAACCGGATTGATCTGCCTCACCTGCTATGGGCGCTTGAATCCATTGAAGAAGGTATCATCATCAATCCGATAAAAGTGGAAAAGAACATTGCGGATAATGCCATCCTAGCATTAAACAGAATGCTGGAGCGCGTTTGAGTCAGTGCTTTCTAAAAAGATTTTGGATCATAATAAAAAGGGGGATTAGACCCCCTTTTTATTATGTAATCGAAACAGGTAAGAACTTTTAAAGGTTATTCGCTTTAAAAGTATTGCCTTCATTCATATCACCGGATTTAAATCCTTTATTGAACCACCGTTTCCTCTGTTCGGAAGTACCATGCGTGAAGCTTTCTGGCACCACGTACCCTTGTGCTCTTTCTTGGATACGGTCATCCCCCACACCACTTGCTGCATTCAAGGCCTCCTCAAGATCGCCTTCTTCAAGCAAATTCTCTCCTTGGACATGATGTGCCCAAACTCCAGCCAAATAATCGGCCTGTAATTCAAGACGGACAGAAAACCTATTGTATTCGGTCTCGCTGACCTTTGAACGATCGGGCATTTCCTTTTCCGTTGTCCCTAAAAGTGTCTGAACGTGATGTCCGACTTCGTGGGCAATGACATAGGCCATGGCGAAATCCCCGGGTGCCTGGAATTCTTGCTTTAACTCTTGATAAAAGCTGAGATCAATATATAGTTTCATGTCACCCGGACAATAAAATGGCCCTACCGAAGAAGCTGCCATCCCGCATGCCGATTCGACACTACCCGAATACAGGACAAGGTTCGGTTCCTTATATTCCAGTCCATTTTTACGGAATTCTTCTGTCCAGACCTGCTCCGTTTCTGCAAGGACGACAGATACAAACTGCGCAAGTTCCTTCTCTTCATCAGTTTCGACATAAGAGCCGCCATTGTTTGATTCAGTGGAATTCAAGCTGCCTAGCAATTCGCTTGGATTACCGCCAAGGAGCGTCACGATCAAGACAATTACCAATCCGACCCCTCCGCCGATTCCGGCCATGCCTTTTGTGCTCATGCCTCTTTTGTCCTCGACGTTCGAGCTGCCCTGTCTACCTTTCCATTTCATTATTATTACCCCCAGGGATGTAAGATAAGTACCTGAAGACAAAGCCTTAGGTCATTACTTTCTTATACCCGGATTTCCCTGAGTTTAGACAGAAGCCTGAAAGAAGCGTTTCAGGAATGGAATCCAAAGGGGTGAATTTCCTTTTACGAGATGTCCCATCATTTATTTCGTCTCCAAAAAAGTACCTTCTATGTCCCTAAATCATTGATCCAATCATAAAAGTCATTTTTCACGCATATGTTTTCATGATAAAAATAATAGCAATTCACCCACTGCTTCATAGAATATATGGACATATGCACAGGAGGGGTTAACAGCGTGAAAATTCATATAGTCCAAAAAGGCGATACACTTTGGAAACTCGCCAAAAAATACGGCGTCAGTTTTGAAGAACTTAAAAAAGTTAACGCACAATTAAGCAACCCGGACATGATGATGCCTGGAATGAAAATTAAAATACCAGGGACATCCGGAGCTGTAATAAAAGAAACGGGTAAACCAAACGTGAATATTCAGCCGGGAATGAAAGAATCCCAAACTCAACAGTTCCAGCCTCAGTCAGCACCTAAGAAAGAGCAGCAAATTATGCAAAAACCGGCTGTTAAAGAACATCCGAAATTTCAACAACCAGTAAAAGAACAGCCGAAATTTCAACAGCCGATAAAAGAGCAACCTATCATTCAAAAACCAGTAAAAGAGCAGAAAATCGTTCCACAGCCAGTTAAGAAAGAGCAGAAAATCGTTCAGCCAAAGCCAATCATTAAAGAAAAGCAAGTAATCGTTCCAAAAGAAGTGCCAGTGCCCATGCCGGTGATTCCGGAGATCGACGTCAATAATTATTATATGGTCAACATGACCAATATGAGTGTGCAAAAGCCTCCAGCACCACCACCTTTACCAAAGAAAAAAGAAGAGCCAGTAACCAAAAAGAAGAAAAAGCCAGCTGTACAGCCAGCTCAGGAATATAGTGAGCCGGTGGATGATTGTATTCCAGTAACGCCAATCTTGCCTGGAAGCGGTTATTGTATTCAGCCGCCACCATGGGCGCAAATGCACATGCAAGGTATGCAACAAGCACCATATCAAGGCGCACAAGGGTATCAGGCGGCTCCGGAAATACAAGGTTATCAAATGATGGAAGAGAGCTCTGATGCTTGGGGGGAATCTCCTGACATGCAAATGATGGATCAAGGATTCGTCCAAGGGGCGAGCATGAATGCAACAAGCCAGCAACATTATCCATATCAAGCCTCCGCACCGGTTCCGCACCATTATTATGGAGGGATGAATCAACAAGCTCAGGCAGCAGGTTCATATATGCAACAAGATTATGAGTCACCAGGCGAATCGCCTTCTTCATACAATCAAAACTACCCTCAGCATTATTCCCAGACTGCCGGTGAGGATGAGGAGGATTGCGGCTGTAATAAGGGGGTACTTGGAACTTATGGGCCGGAAGTGAAGGGGCAGTATCAAGGGAACAAAAAAATGGATGCCAATGCACATCACCATCCAGATTATCACCAATATCAATCCGTTCAATCACAGCAGCAGGCCTCATACCCAGGGATGTCACCGAAACAGTCTCAGATGGGAATGGAGATGCCATTCCAATATGAAGATGAGTCAGAAGAATCATATGATGGATTCATGATGATGGGCGGCCAAAACCCAGGCCAGCCAGGTATGATGATGGGCGGCCAAAACCCAGGC
>NZ_VHIK01000038.1:0-11797 GCF_006680105.1 Bacillus sp. B4EP4a | reverse complement strand
ACTTCTTATGCCGCATAGTACGGCAAGATACAGAGAATGACGTAGTCTGCTCGAACCTCTTTTTGTAATACGATTAATGGTTGCCGTAAACTTACCCGATGAGTGAACACTTGGATCTACTCCAGCGAAGGCAACCAGTTTTTTCGAATGATTAAACCGATCGATTTCACCAATTTCAGAGATAATCGTGGCTGCGATTTTTTCTCCGATACCGGGAATCGATTGGATGATCTTATATTCTTCCAGTTCATTTGCCAGGGCCACTATACGATCTTCCAAATCAGAAAGGTGTCCCTGGTAATGAAAAAGCAACTCAATATACATACGAAGATTGATTACGTGACTTTCATACACGCTTTTTTGAAATGGATTTCGAGATGCGGAATCCATTATTTTTTTGGCTTTTTCCCATGCCCATTGACCAGATCGGCTAGGACAGAACTCCATTACACGCTCTGCTAGTTTACTTTCTCCGGCTTTTAATACCGCCTCTGAAGTAGGGTATTCCTTTAACATCAATAAAGAAACCTTCGAATATAGATCCCCAAAAACCTTCCGGTATTCAGGAAACAATTGATCTAAAATGGTGTGAAACTGAAGTTTAGCCTCCACATACATATTTGTTACGATTTCCTGTTGTCTGGACAAATTCCGAAGGTCTAATAGCTGAATTCCTCTAATTTTATGAGGTTCTAAATTCTCTTTGTAATACAGCACACACAACTGGTACGCATCGATAGCGTCTGTTTTTACCTTCCGTAAACTGGACTTCTTTGCCTGATAAGAAATAATCGGATTTAGTAAGATATATAGAATCCCTTGTTCCTCCATGTATTGAATAACGGGAGAATGGTAATGCCCTGTAGATTCTAAAATGACCATAGGCATCTGCCCTGTCACCTCTTCAATTTCTTTTAGAAATTCTAAAAAATGCTCTAACTCCTCTTTGATATGCTTCATTGAAAAGCTCTTCCCATACGGTTTAGATTGATCTAAGAATGCCTGAACTTGACTCTCTCCTTTTGCCACATCCAGACCAACAACTGGATTCATTATCTTTACCTCCTCTACTTATTAACCAGTACCCCTAGTCCTCCATGTAGTGTCATAGCTTCGCTTGTTATACGAGATCAGCGTCCCAACCAGCCTCAAACATGTTTCTACAAGTAGGGGGCGGACAGTTTAGTTCACGGGATCAAGCCCCACGCACCCGTACGTCCTACCCTAGCTACTGATATAATAGATTCTATTAAAAAAAGGTCAACCAGTAATTTTTACTGGTCAACCTTATAATACGAAAGCACCCGTTACTTTAAGTACAATGCTTCACAATCATGCTGAAAATTATGTTGTCTCATAACAAAAGCCACCATTATGCCGGCAGCCTTGTTTTTAAAAATCCCTTTATTTTTTATTCCAACAAATATAGTGAACTTAATAAAATCAAAGAATAGCTAATCCTTGCGATCCAAGGTAAGGAAAGTTAGTCCAAGCAGCAACCTGCAATCTAACTGGACTTCCATCACCTTGAATAGTAAATACGGAGACTGTACCCTGGTTTCCGTTAAGGGTGTAAAAATGCCGTCCATCTTTACTCACTCCAACATCCATCGGCAGTCCTGGAGCTGTACCTGGCGGTGTACTGGTAATATGCCTTACCACCGAAAGTGATCCATTGGGATCGATTCGGTAAGTGGAGATGGTGCCGCTTAAGGTATTGGTAATGTATGCAAATGTGTAGAGATAATAAAGTTATTTAATTTTAAAAGCTTAAACAAGCATAACCCCGTTCTAAATTTAGGACGGGGTTAAAAATATAGTTGTTTAATTTTTAATGTAAGATACTTCACTACACTAAAAAATATAACAATAAAGTCGTATAAAAATCTAAGTTTTATTCAACAATAGCACCCGTTAATGGAATAATATTTTTACCTTGCATAGAACCGTCCCTTACTTCCCAATAAACTTTATTAAATCTGTACACTGAGTTTACAAGACTTTAATAGTCAGATGATATGATTGGTTTACCAACGATGAGGAGGCAGTATAAATGAATGTGCGTGCAATATTTATTGATATGGATGGTACACTACTAAAAGCCTCAAACAACATTTCCCGCCGAAATATGGAAGCCATTTATAGGCTCATTAATCAGGGAGTCAAGGTTTTTCTAGCTACTGGTCGACACTATGAAGTAACCGCTCCCTACCATAAAGAAATTGGATTACAAACTCCAATGATCTGTTTGAATGGTGCCGCTATTCACGATGCAGAGACAGGAAGAGCTATGCAAATGAAAACCGTCCGACTGAACGAAGAACGATTCCACCAGCTGACCGCTGAAAATTCTTGTAATGTTATTATCCATACAGCAAATGGGCTTTATTGTAAGGAAACAAATGAAGAAATCGATTATTGGACAAAAGTTGGGCAAATTCCGCCACGTTATATTGGAGATTTAAGACAGGCAAATTATCAAGATGTTCTTAAATATAGTGTTCGAACAGGTGCACCAAGACCTGAATTATCCGCTTTGTTTAAAAAGGAAGCAGAGGTCATCAATTGGAATGACGGGTTTGAAATGGTTGCTCCTAATGTTTCCAAGTGGTCTGCTATAAAAAACTTACTTCACGCATTTCGAATTAGTCCAAGCGAAGTCGTAGCCATTGGAGACGGACCCAATGATATAGAGATGCTTCGTCATGTCGGTACTGGCGTGGCAATGGGGAACGCTAGCGAAGAGGTTAAAGCAGTAGCTGATTTTGTTACAGGACACCACGAAAATGATGGATTGGCTGAGTTTATAGAAACTTATCTTCATAAATCATATAATTCATATGTGATTTAGAGTTATTTTAAAATAACTGTTTTTATCATCAGATAGTGTATCTTCATTTGAACATTTTCATTTATGTTGGTTTTTAACAGTATCAACTGTTTCAAAATTACCAATTACTACCAATAATCAATATTCAAACCCTTTAATGCAATAAAAAAATAACCTCTATTAGCTGGTGTAGTAAAAAAGCATTTCTTCTTATTGAAGTTATGCACCCGTTAGCTGAATAAGCATATATCTGTTGTAACGTTAAAAATCATTATTAAGTTATCGAAGCCCATCTTCTTCTAAACCCGCCAAATAAGCATTTGTAAAAAAATCGAGAAAATATGAATTTTCCTCAAAATATCTTTTGAATCCCTCTAACACATCCTCTTGAAATTTTTTATCCCCAAAACCAAATTGGCATAGCACCTAAATCATCAACAAATTGTTTTAGTACCATATGAAAAGTATCATCAGAAAAAGAATCTCTGTTTTCTTCTAACCATTCCAACCATTCCTTTACCATTTCATTATTTATGGTTGGTTTTCCATTTAAAACAGATTCCTCAATATCGGTTAAAGTAATTGATGAAAAATAGTCCAATGTAAACTCAGCAAAATCTCTTATATTCACCAAAAAATCTTCAGCTAACGCACCCATTTCTTGAATAAGAAAAATTGCTTATGTGTTTATTTTCCACCTAAATCTTTGAGTTGTTTTTTTATTTCTTTAAGTTCGGACCGAAAAGCCTTAACTTCTTTAGAATTGTCAATCCCAATACTAATGGCATATTGAACAATAAAAAATAGAATAACTAAACCAACAAAGCCGTAAAAAATTGAAATAATAATCATAATTTTAGCTCCCCTAATAAAATTCATTAATTTAACGTTACCATAAATTAGTAAAATTAGTTGAACTTTTAACATAGCTCTTCTTCAAGTAACCTGCCCCGATAGTTTATTAATAACAAAATAAAAAGGACCCTTGGTCCCTTAAAAATACTTTCTATACAAGTCTCTCCGCATTGCACCACTTAGATATGCATAAATTTTTGTGGTTTCACTTTTTTCATGGCCCATTAAATTTTGAATCACTTCTAGAGGCGCTCCATTATTCAATAAATTTGTGGCGTAACTATGTCTAAGCTGGTGGGGATGAATGCTCTTTTTAATGTCCGTTCTCTTTGCTACCAGTTTTATAATGTTGCTCGCTTGAGAAATACTCATTCGATGGGGTGCACGTGTTGTCACAAATAGAGCTTCCTCATGATCATTTCGCTCACTTAAATATCGCTTCAACCATATTTCACAACGAGTATTGAAATATACTTCTCGTTCTTTATGTCCTTTACCTAATACGATTGCTGATTGATTAGAGAAATTGATTGAGGCCCTATCTAGAGTTATTGCTTCACCAATTCTGCATCCTGTTGAATACATAAACTCAAATAAAGCATTTTCGAATGTTGTATGACAAGCTTCCCGCAAATGTTCAATTTCCTCTTCAGACAAGTATTTTGGAACCCTTAATTCTAATTTTGGTTCCTTGATTTTGGAAGCAGGATTTCCATTAATTAAATTTTCATCCTGAGCCCATCTAAATAAAGATTTAATGAATCGAATTCTGTGACCCAGACTGGATGGCTTAAGCTTTTCAGCTGCTTTTCCCAGATAAACTTTAAGAGAATTAGTTGAAAGTTCTTGAATGGATATATTTCCAAAACTATTCACCAACAAGTTAAATTGGACGTAATAGGCCTTTAATGTTTGTGGAGAATAACCTTGGATTTGCTTATCTGCCCTATATAAACCCCATACATCAGTTAAGATCATACCTGTTTCTCTCCAATCTATACCATATTAATAGACAGTATAGACAAAAGAAGAACTATTATACTAGATTAGTAGATTTTTCATTAAACAATAGCACCTGTTAGTCAAAGAAGAAAAAGCTGCCTTTAGTCTTTAGTAACTTGACTTAAGCACATTGTTTATTTTATTTTTCTCATTATTTGAATCAAACAATAGAAAATACCCCAAGGCAAAATATAGGTTGTGATAATTTTAAAAGCAATAACAAAAGAATATAAATCATTGTTTTCTATAAAGTAATAAGGCAAACCAATAAAAACTATGGGGTAAATTACAAATTTATATTTAAGAAATAATCTAGTTGAATTATCTTTTAATTTTATTAAGCCCTCCAAAGGAATAATTAATTGTTTTTTCCTTATCCATTTTTAATTCCTCCTTTAGCTTTGATTTATGTACAATTCTATATGTATCAAGGATACTCCTCTTAGAATAACCAGCCCCTTTAGTTGCAAAGAAAAAGCTGCCTTAAAAACAGCTCTGATCTTTAGCTAACGCACCCTCTAGTTTAAGTAGAAACCCTCACATTCTCTTATGTGTATCATAAAAAAGGATGGAACCAATGCGATCCCATCCTAAAAACTCTTTATTGTTTGTGTTGCTTTTCCTCTTGTTGTTTGTGTTTCTTTTCCTCTTGTTGTTTATGCTTCTCTTCCTTTTGTTTGTGTTTCTTTTCCTCTTGTTGTTTATGCTTCTCTTCCTTTTGTTTGTGTTTCTTTTCCTCTTGTTGTTTAGGCTTCTCTTCCTCTTGTTTATGTTTTTTACCCTCTTTATTTCCACCAATATCCAATGATTTTTCTTTATTATTTTTTGTAACTGGTGGAGCTTCTTCAGGATTTGCACCTTTAATGAACAGTTCATTATTCACCCGGTATACATCACTAGGCTGCTGGAAGCTACTTTGGTCTGTTCCAAACGCTTCCAGCATGGCCTTAAACATTTGGTGCGAGATTTTAGTTGAATTTCCATCCATATAATTACCTGGACCATTTTTAGTATATCCAGTCCAAACCGCCATAGTGTATTGCGGTGTATAACCAGCGAACCAACTATCATTTACCGCACCGGTTGGATATCCATATTGTGCTCTGGTTTTACTGTCAAAATTGGTTGTGCCAGTTTTTCCAGCCACATCTAGTCCAAGGACATTTGCTGTTTTTCCTGTACCAGATTTTACGACTGTCCGTAACATATCCGTCACCAAATAAGCTGTGTAATCATGCATAGCACGTTTTGGCTTTGGAGTTAAATTAACAACTCTGCCATCAGGATAGACAACTTTACGAACAAAATGTGGTGTATTGAATTCACCGTTATTTCCAAAAGCACTATATGCCCCTGCCAACTCTAATGGATTAACCGTATTACTTCCAATCGCATATGATTCGTACACCTTATTATTATTAAAAGTAATACCCAGATTTTCTGCAAAATTTTGTGCTTTATCCATCCCTACATCTTGAAGGGTAAGAAGTGCTGGAATATTGTATGACCATTGAAGTGCTGTTCTAATCGACATCATTCCGTGATATTGATGATCCCAGTTAGAAATAGACTGACCATTTGAGTAGGTTATCTTATGATCATTAATTTGGTGTGCTGTAGACCATTTTGAATTTTCAATAGCCGGACCATAATCAAAGACTGGCTTGAAAGTAGATCCTGGTTGACGTTTAATATCAACCGCAAAGTTGTTGCCTCGGAAGGAAGCTTTATATTGGTTTCGACCGCTTCCAATAGCTCGAACTTCTCCTGTTTTTGTATCTGAAAATACGAAGGCTCCTTGAAAATTGTCATTTGGATAAGAAATAATCGTATCGGTGTTCATTATTTTGTCCGCAAAGGTCTGAGCTTTTGGATCTAGCGTCGTATAAATAGATAATCCATCCGAACTGATATCTACATTTTTCAGCTTTCTTTCAACTTCTTTTACAACAGCGTCCAAAAACGCCTCGTACGGCATTCCTTGCTGTTTCGTTTTTGGAACAAGTCCTGCTGTAACTGAAACCTTCTTTGCATCCTCCAATTGCTTTTTCGTAATATACCCTTGTTTATACATAGCTTCTAAAACAATATTACGACGATTTGTTGCAGCTTTCACATGTTCGGGTTCAGTGGGATCGTAATTACTTGGACTCTGTGGGAGCCCCGCCAACATAGCGGCCTCCGGAAGCGTTAATTTATTTAGATGATCGGCATCGATTCCGTAGTAATTTTTGGCGGCAGCTGCTACACCATATGTCCCGTCTCCAAGGTATATCTTATTTAAATACATCATTAAGATTTGATGTTTGGAATACTTTTGCTCAAGCTGATAGGCCAAGCTCCATTCCTGTACCTTCCGCTTTATTGTTTTCTGAGGTGACAAAAAGGAGTTTTTAATGACCTGCTGTGTAATCGTACTTCCGCCTTGAGATCCGAAATCCCCTTTTAGGTTCTTGAAGATTGCTCTCGCAGTTCCTTTTATATCAATGCCATTGTGTTCATAAAAATGTGCATCCTCCGTGGCAATGAAAGCATGTTCCAACATTTTTGGAACTTGAGAATACTCAATTTTTGTCCGCTTTTCTTTACCATATTCGTAAAGGAAATTCCCGTTCTTATCGTATAATTTGGTAGAAAGCGGATCGACTAGTTTTGAAGCATCTATTTTAGGTGCATCCTTAATCATTGCTGCAACCGTAACTGCCCCTATTCCAATTGAAACAACACCTAACAGTAAAAACCAAAGTAAAACTTTATTCAAGAAAGACCTTCTTTTAGGGGGATTTTTATCTTTTTTTTGATCTTGTTTTGTTTTTTCCACTTGTTTTCGTTCCTGACGAGAACGATACGTTTCTGACATTAATCTTCTCTCCCATATTCAAGTTATTCAACAAAATTTAAGAAAACTATGCAAAGAAATAACCTTTTATTTACTCACTAGTCATTGATGGTCAGTATGGTATTTAAAACAATGCATTTCATGCAAAACCTGTATATAACGAATTAAGGAAGAATTTATCCTATACTCTCCTTGGTCGGTTTTCGCAATAAAGTAATCACTTCGTACTATCTCATCTAATGCATCTTGTAGAACGTATTCCTTCTTTACATCTGGCCCTTTTAATATTTTTTCTCGTTTAATATCATTATCCAAGGTATAACAAACAATGACATATAGTGAACAAATAAAAAAAGACAGTGTACCACGCTGCCTCTTGTTGTATGGGTTAAAGAAAACAAGAATTATTTAATCTTATCTAGTGAACAATTATTCTATGTTTTAATTCTGAATTCATATCTAAAACACCTATCACAATTTGATTATCTTCCGTCAATGTTATGTATCTGAAATAATCATCATCAGAAATCAACAAATCGGTGTCATTCGTCGTTTTTTCCATTTTGGCAAATACATCTACTGTGTACTCAAGGTGAAAAAAATCATCAAATCCCTTGCTTGAACTACCTACCCAGGTATACAGAAAATCTTTCAGTGTGATTTGTTCAATCCCCGATAATTGTTTCTTAAATTTTAACTTATCTACTGTGACGCTTATCATTTTTCAACACTCCTTAACGAGGATTAATTATATACAATGAATTCTCCTCCAACAATGCTATTTGTATAACAATCCGTTTACAGTTTAGTTACTATAGGGGTACCGCCACATCGCCATCAAGCTAAGAAAAAGGATTATCCCCAAAACGAAAAAATATGCTATTCTTTGTAAAAGCTGCTGAAAAGAAAATTCCCTATCATTTATAAATTTTAGAGAATAGGCATTTAAATAAATTAGGAGGAAGAAGCCGTTGAAGACTAGTATCATCATTATCGATGACCATCAGCTTTTCCGTGAAGGCGTTAAGCGTATATTAGATTTTGAATCATCCTTTGATGTTGTTGCCGAAGGCGATGACGGAAGCGAGGCTATGGATCTTGTTAAAACACACAAACCAGATGTCGTTATCCTGGATATCAACATGCAGAATATGAACGGTGTCGAAGCAACTAAAATGCTTGTAAACCGTTACCCTGAAACGAAAGTCATCATTTTATCGATTCATGATGATGAAAACTATGTACAGCATGCATTGAAAACAGGAGCACAAGGTTATCTGTTGAAAGAAATGGACGCAGATGCGTTAATTGATGCTGTTCGTGTAGTCGCAGAAGGTGGCTCATACCTTCATCCGAAGGTGACACATAATCTAGTCAAAGAATATCGCCGTTTAGCTACTGATCGTGATTCAGTGCATGCTGTAGAGATCAGAAGACCGCTTCACCTATTGACTCGACGCGAGTGTGAAGTTCTTCAAATTTTAGCATACGGAAAAAGCAACCGTGCCATCGGCGAAACTTTATACATCAGTGAAAAAACAGTAAAAAACCATGTGACTAACATTCTTCAAAAAATGATTGTAAACGACCGTACACAAGCTGTTGTTCTAGCTATTAAAAACGGATGGGTAGAAGTGAAATAATTTCAACTTATGTTAAGTCCGGCTCTTCAGTTTTCGCAATGCGTGCTGAAGAGGCGGGCTTTTCTCACGAAACGATCCTTAGAAACAAGAACTAGCAAAATATATAGAATACTATAAACACAAACGAATCAAGGCAAATTAAAAGGCATGAGCCCGGTACAATACCGAGCTCATGCCCAACGGGCTGCCTAACGAAATAACCTGTCTAACTTTATGGGGTCAGTTCAACGTTAAGGAATCGACTTTTTTTACTTTTTCTTAAGGAACTAACGCACCCGTTTGTTCAATAAAATTTATAATTGAGTTCCTTTATCGTTATCAAACAATCTTGAATTCCCAGATTTTAAATTTTGTAATATTTCGATTTGAAATTTATCAGCTATTTTAAACGTAAATTTATAAATGAAGTATCCAAGAATAACACCTAATACATTACAAATTACGTCATCAATATCAACTGTTCTTCCCCAACCACCTGCTATTAGTTCAATAAATTGTATAGATTCTATACTAATTGATATAACAAATCCGAATAGTACAATATTTATAAAATCCTTAAATTTATTCCATATTATCGGTGATAATACACCCAAAGGCATCAATAATAATATATTTCCACCCACATTTCTAATAATTAGTCTAATCATAAACACGGTATCACCGTCATATGCAATACCTATTTGTTTAATATCGTTTATAATTCCAACAAGTGGAATGAGATTTAAGCCAAACTTAATATTTTGCATATTAAAATCAATCCATAAAGCTAATGGAAACAGTGTAAGGGAAACAACCATAAGTATGTATAAAACAAAAAGAAAATTAATAACTTCCCTTAACCAATATACTTGTTTTTGTTTTTTAAATTTAAACCCTATTAAAATACCTCTTCCAGCCAAATAACATATAACTCCAATTCCAATAAGCAAACTACCATTAATTAAATACACTCCATCTACCCTTCCTTCCAGCCCAAACAAACCTTATTTTACCATAAAATACACCTTTGTTAGAATTTAATTCTGCTCGTTCATTATCACCAATAAAACCAAGATTTTATTGCGTTCCTTAAGGAACTATCCTGCCCCGATAGTTGCATAAAGAAAAAGCTGCCTTAAAGACAGCTCCGATCTTAAGCTAATGCACCTGTTAGTTGAAGAAATCATATCCTTGCTTAGTTTCTCAAATATACGATACTGTCTTTTCGTTCTACTTGAAATATTAAATCATCCTTACTATTAAGCATATAACCAACATCTTTAGTATTCTCAGATTCAAAAGATATACCATATCCATTATTCTCAGGATAACCATATAAATAGCAGACCACTTTTCCATCTTTTAAAAATACAATTTGATTCATTCCTTCATTTACAGTTTCGCTAATAGTATCCCATTTATAACCTACCGTTTCATATATATTATCTTTCGGGGTATATGGTGGAAAGGAATGTACTACATCCCAGTCAAACGGTGTTATTTCTAATAAATTTATTGTTTCAACGGAATGTCCAATTGATAACACTTCTTCTTGTAACAACACTTCGTTTACATCCCATAAATCTTTCTTTAATAGATTTATAAAGATAGCTATACATATTATACCTAAAGCAATAATCACTACTGTCTTTTTAGATTTCATAACTATACTCCAACTTGAACAGCAACCTTCCTAACGAATATCCCACTTCATTATAACAATTTTTTCCACAATAAGCATGTATTCTTAATGAACTATCCTGCCCCTATAGTTCCATAAGAAAAACGGTTAAACTTTTTTCAAATCGGTACGACTTTATTGTAAATTAAACACCTATAAGAATAAAAAAAGCCTACGATCCTTGCTATTTAAGGAAGTAGGCTTTCTTTTATTTCAGTTATTTTTTGGCTTTTCTCTATTTTTTAAATGGAATTTGTGGTTCTTCGTCTTTATATCGAGAATAAGTCGTCGCTCCGTCGTTTTCCATATTAGAGCATTGTTCATTATCGCAAAAAAAGAGATAGGTCTGCTTATCAGTACGAACACTTACCTCAAAATAGTAGGGGAACATTCCCCCTTTATTTTTATCCATACTTCTATCAATAGCAATGATATTCTCTTTTTCTGCTATCTTTTTATAATCTTCACTCTCAACTGTTTTCAGCACCATTTCACTTAAAATAGCCTGTTCACTTTCGGACGGTTCATACGCTTGTTCCAAAAAATACCATCTTCCAAATAAAAACAAATTAATCCCTATACTGATTATCAATAGAACAAGCAAAATCTTATTCTTCATATATCCCCATCCCTATACTTTTGTCTATCTCGATAGTCCCCACCGCCTGTAATTCATTTAAACGACTTAAACTCTCTTCTTTATTAAAAGAACTATGCCAACGATAATCATATTGATCCAATATACGGTAATGGTTACTAATCAAATTTTGTTGCAAACGAAAATCCCCTCTATACTCGATTTCTTTCCACCATATCTTACCACCCATTGTTTTATCTTTAGGCGTACCACCATTTTTGCTAGTAATTAACTGAACAAAATCAACTGGATTGTCACCAATTGATGATATCAACAATTGGCTATGATTAAACAAAGCACAAAATGCAACAACGGTGGTCCAATTGGCTTC